>CAYGIY010000097.1:0-5457 GCA_964350055.1 uncultured Erysipelothrix sp. | reverse complement strand
TACATATACTGATCAAAGCGGCCAAAACAGAATGAATGCCCGTTACTTTCAATCATTTGAAGCACATGCACCATATACACACTTTGCAAGGCTTCGATGTAACTTTGAGCAGGTTGTTCCATTAAGCGTTTCATTATGATCGACATTTCAATTAATTCGTTTTTACGTGCTTCATATTGTTCATGATGAGCCAATTTCAAACAATAATCACTATACCGTTTGAAATATCTCAATGAAGCCTCTAACACAATTAAAGATGCTTGATAAAAGTCTTTAGATTGCTTATCTAAGTTGGAATTCTTAAGCCTCTCTTGAATTTCATCAATGTATTGTCTAAACCCCTTTTTTAATAACGTTGGATAATCAGAAACAATATGACCATCACCCGACATTGAAATGCCACCCAAATGTAGCACGTTAATTTTTGTAGCTTTTTTAACATCCTCAGTTAAGGTGTTTTTTACTTGATCTTGATGCGTTCGGCCTTGCCAGTAAGGGGCATGTTCTCTGATATCTTGTTTTACTTGGTCACTCACAAAGAATACATCACCCAATCTTTGATCAAATGTATCTAGTTCATCTAAAATCCAATCAACAGAATACTCAAAAAACAAAGGCGCAGCAAATGGCTTAGAAGCCATATTACCAACAATGCGCGAGCGATCAATCACATACAATGTCATATAATCTAAGGTGTAAGCAAACGCAAGTGCTTTACGAGTAATAAATGGTTTCTTTTCATTTTCTTTAAATACATTGGTATAAAAAATTGCTCGCTCACTACATAACGACGCTTGTTGGGATTGGATTGTTTCCCTTAATTTGTTTAGCCGATTCAAGTCAATGACTGACTGATTCCACTGCTCTAAAATAAGTTTGTTTTTCATCATAAAAAAACGCAAGAAAACTTGCGTTAATACTGCTCCTTGCTTGTATCTGTATTTGAAACACCTAATACAACCGGTGTTGACTTATATCCAATACCCATCCGTGCAACACCCATATCAATAAACTCTAAGAAACGCTCACGAGTTCTAATACCACCAGAAGCTTTCACTTTCGCTTGATTTTGTGCGATATCAAGCATTACTTGAATGATTTCTAGAGTTGCACCTTCACTTTTACCACCTGTAAAGAATCCTGTTGATGTCTTAACAAAGTCTGCACCTGCCTTGATAGCCACTTCAGTCGCTTTTTTGATTTCATCCATTGTTAATGCATCCGTTTCGAATATTACTTTAACAGGAACATCAAATTTATGGCACGCATCACAAACGGCACGAATATCAGCTTCTACTTCATTCCACATGCCACTGCGAATCCATCCATAATTTGCAACAACATCTACTTCATAAACATCCCAACCTTCACAGTACATCGTGGCTTGTTGAACTTTTGATTCCGTTGTACTAGATCCAAATGGAAAGTCACATACAACACAAATGTGTGTTTCAGTCCCTTTTGTTAACTCTTGTGCAATATCCAAAGATGATGGATTAATACACACCGTGTGGCATCCATAATCAACTCCTTCTTGGACATACTTTCGAACTTCATCTTGTGTAAATTCTGGTTTCAGCACGGATTGATCAATGTAACGTGCTTGCTCTTTTATGCTCATTTCTATCGCTTTTTTTGTATTTCTCATATTATACCTGCCTTTCAAAACTATTATAACCATTAAACAAACACCAAACAAGCTTATATTGCTCATTTAATCATATTCATGCAATTTCAATCAAATAGTTATTGATTTAACTCATCTTCAACCAACGATGCAGCAAAACTGACGTAATATTCGCAACGTTTATGTGGAGGTCGCGTTGTTGGTTTTGGATGAGTTTCACTTAACAAAAGCAACTCACGGCATAGTAACGACCCATTTTCATCTTTGAATCTCGCTGCCATTTGTTGTATCAGTTTATAGTGTTGTTCCTTCAATAATTTATCCTTAGGATCATCATAACCTTTGATTGCCCCAATTGCCATAAACGCTCCGGTTAATGCACCACACACTTCACCCATTTTACCCATTCCGCCACCAAATGATGAAGCCGTTTTTACTACACAATTAAAATCACATGCCATCTCTACACTAAAAGGTGCTGCTGTTGATTGCGAACAATTATAGCCATCATAAAATAAATCGATTGCTTTTTGTTTATAGTCGCCCATATGTCCTCCTTATGATTCTATAAAGAATAAATGCTCAGTAAATAGTTCTTTCCATTTATCATGTGTTGCTAATTCAATCAATTCAAATGCTTTTTCTTGTTCTATTGAAAAGGGTTGTAATTGGTTTGTCACCCACATGATACAACCAAGTAGTGAAGAATTACCAACTGCAATCGCCTTAGATTCACAAGTTTTTGGTATTAATCCAATTTTGACTGCATTGTTTATGTTTAAATGTTTGCCAAACCCACCCGCAATGTACAATGTACTGACACTATTATAATCAATGCCGACATGAAAACACAACATATCCATCCCACTGCGAATTGCCGCTTTTGCTAATTGAAATTGCCTCACATCTTGAATCGTCACTCTGATTGATGGTGTCACATCCCAGTTTTTATCTAAATACCCTGATATGTCCATCCCTTTTAAAAGTAAACATGCCATTGCATCAACATAACCTGAACCACATATCCCTATTGCTTCTTTACTATCAATGGTAGACATCACAACATTCCCTTTTTCTATCCCTATGTGATCAATTGCCCCAGAAATACTACCAACACCACTACTCATGTGAACACCTTCAAATGCTGGTCCAGCAGCTGTGCTTGTAAAGTACACTTTGTTTTGATGCACGAGCACAATTTCACCATTTGTACCTAAGTCGATTAACATCGCAGTCTCTTGATGATCCAACATACAACACCAAACAAGACCAGCTAATATATCAGAACCGATATATGCAGAAAAAGGCTTATAAATATGACAATAACCTTGAACACTCACATCAAAAATTGATGAAATTGGTGCTATGATCTCTTTATCAATGGTTGTATGATAAGGTATTTTAACTAATGAAGATACATCAACATCACATAACAAATGAATCATTGTTGTATTACCCGTTATGCCAATTTTTAACGTAGAATGATCAATCGTGTTATCAATTGCTTGCAAATACTGTTGAATTAATTCTTTAATGGCGTGATGATTGTCTTTATTCTTTGTTTTTAATGTGTGCTCAATTCGAGTAAGTACGTCAGCACCAAATCTTCGCTGAGGATTTATAAACTTTTTTTGATCAATAATCACACCTTTTTTATTTTCAATCAAAACAAAAACAACGGTTGTTGTCCCAACATCAATCGCTAAACTGTAATCTGTGGTTGTAAAAGTCGTATTTATCCAATAATCATCAATACCTTCAATATTGAATGATTTACTCATTATCTCCACATAAACATCTTGTTCTAATTTTGAGTGTTGACATGCTAATCGAATGTTATCGTCTAATTGTTGCTTTAAAAGACGATTTACTTCAATTTCTGTAGGTTCTAGATAACATGATACTCTAATTAGACATTTCCCACATATCCCTTTTCCATTACAAAGAGCTTCAACGTCATAATGCAGTCGTTGAAGCTCTTTAAGTATATTCTTATTTTTGTTAATCTTGATCATCTTTTAATCTTGAAAATACTTGTTGGCTCTCCGCTGGAGAATGATGTTTTCCAACAGCTTGATTAGTTTCTACCTCTTTACCATAATGATAGAGTTCTTCTAAAAAGGCTTCAATATTTTCACTTGGTATATCATGTCTGAATCGATTGCCAGGACCAATCACTAATCTTCCTTGATTGGGGATATAAAATGTATCGATTAAGTAACGTGTTTCATTTTTAACATCCTCTACAGTGCCAAATGGCAGGATTCGTTGCACATCCATCCCTACCCAAAAGCACAGTTTGTCGCGGTATTTTTCTGCAATCTTTTTCTCATCCATCGTATATTTTTGAATTGGATGTAATACATCTAGTCCAAGCTCCACAAGATGATCAATAAACGGCTCAATATGGCCACACGTATGTAACCAAACATCTAGTCCATGTTGATGTGCATAATCAAAGACTTCTTTATAATGTGGCTTAATAAATTCAACAAAAATATCTTCAGAGAAAAAAGCACGATCTTGCATTCCAATATCATCAGTAAAAGCAATGGCATCAAAGTGATATTCATTTGCTGCACGCTCAATTGCTTTGAAGTAGATTGTCCTTAGATGTTTGAGCAACGCTTTCACTTTATCTGGATATAAGTAAAAATCCATTAGCGTATTGCTCATTCCTCTAAAATGCCATAGTCGTTCAAATGATAACCTTGTCCAAAATAAGCCACGATACCGACCATCATCTTCATAATAGTCTTGCACTAGTGACTCGGGAAAATACGGATCTGGAATATCTTTAGAAATTTTCTCAATCACATCCCAATCAACAGCTGTTTTCTCATCAATACCAATCTTTGTTTCATCAATCTGATTAGCTAAAGGATCTGCTCCTTCGACATCTACCCAAACATAACGATCACCTGGTTTTCCAAAATTACCTGGTCTTGTATACTCAAAAAACACGGCATCATCTGGGTATTTCTCCCAGATATCGATTAGTTCTTGCTCTCGAAATGGTTGTTCACTTGGCAACAACAGCAATGGTGTCACACATTGTGCTGGTCGACTCATTCCTTTACCTTTTATTATTGCTTTGACTTCATCTTTTGATAATACTTCCTTTTTTGCTTTAGGAAACTTCTTAGGATCTAGTACCATGATTTCCTCCTAACTAAATCTTCTCGCCATTTCATCAGCAAATGAAACAGCATCAGACTCAAAAATATCAGCCCCGATTTGTTGAGCATACGTTTCGGTGACTGGTGCTCCCCCAACACAAATCAATACACTATCTTTTAAACCTTCATCACGCAAAGCTTTAATGACATCTTTAAAGTGAATCATTGACGTCGTAAGTAATGCTGACATGCATAACGCTATGGGTTGATGTTCTCTGATTGCTTCTACAAAAACTTCGATGTTGACATTCACACCTAAATCAATCACTTCAAACCCTTTTGATTTAAGCATTAATGCTATTATGTTTTTGCCAATATCATGCAAGTCATCCATGACTGTTCCAATAACTACCTTACCTTTTTTACCCAAATCATCTGCCGCTAGATGTGGTTCTAATACTTCTAATCCAAAATTGAGTGCGCGCGCTGCTATTAATACCTCTGGTATAAATGCTTTTCCATCTCGCCATGCTTTTGCTACGGTATCCATCGCAGGCAGTAACCCTTGATCTAACACTTCTAAAGCAGAAAATTGTTCTAAAGCTTCTTTACATAGTAAAACAACATCATCAGCCTTTCCTCTAATGACTTTTTCTTGAATTGTTTCACGTACATTATTGTTCATGAGTACCTCCTATTATAATAATATTA
>CAYGIY010000096.1:0-5481 GCA_964350055.1 uncultured Erysipelothrix sp. | reverse complement strand
ACTAGTTAAAAAATTAACAATTACATTATTATCATATCATAATACTGAGGAATTGAAAGAATAAAATGAACTATGTACCAAGAGATGGTAAACTAGTACTATCAACTAGGAGCGATTTATGACATGGAATAGTGCACCTGAGTTTGTATCTTTACTATTTACAATCATCTTAATGGTAAATGTACTAAAAGATAAAAGCGTACCAACATTTCGAAATATTTTATTTCACTGGATTGTCAAAGTTGCTTTTGTTGCGATTGTAATTTCACTGTGCAATCTTTATGTCGTAATTTATTCGCAAAGTATAGCAAATTGGATTGTTCATAGCAGCAACATTGTTTTTTATATTATTACCCCATTGATGATGGTGCTTATTACCTATTATGTTTTTGCGTTTTTATATGAAGGCCAAAAGGATACCACTCACTATTTAAAAAGACTGAGTTTGCCTTTTTTAGGATATGTTTTTTTGGTGTTACTTAATCCATGGCATCAATGGTTCTCTTATATCGATTTTTCTGGTCAATACCAATTAGGCGAATATATCATACTCATTCATGTAATCGCGTATGTTTATTTTGCATTAATGATTATTGGTATTTATCATTTTAGAAGTCAACTTGATCGTCAGACAATTCGAGTATTATTGTCATTTCCACTTTTAATTACTGCATTAATTTTTATTCAGCAACTATTTCCATCTTTGATTCTTTCAGGGACAGCAATCACTGCCACAATTCTCATCATTTATTTGTACTTTCAAAGACGAGAACGAATGAGTGATGAACTAACCCATCTGTTTAATCGTCGTGCGTTTGTTCAACATATTCAGCAATACATAAAAAATGAAGATGCTTTTTTTGTCATCTATATCAACATCATTGATTTTAAAACAATCAATGATCGATTTGGTGAGCAAAATGGTGATCAAATATTGCGTGGTATTGCGGATTATTTAAAACTTAAGTTCAAACCCGAGAACATTTATCGAACAGGTGGAGACGAGTTTGCCATTATTTGTCATAAATACACTTTAAAAACAATAAAATCTGACATAAATGAAATATTCTTACGTTTTGAAAAGCCGTGGACAAGTCATGTATTGCCATCAACTGTTTTAGCTAGTCATTCTGTTATTGGTTATCCAGACCATATACAAACATGGGAGGATATGATTGAGTTAATTGATTTTTGTAATCAGCAAGCAAATCAAATGTCTGGACGCAAAATATATTATGCTAGTTCAACATCTTATGAGGAAATTGTAAAAAAACGATTAATCACTCAATTAATAGATAAGGGGATTCAAGAAGATTTATTTGAGGTCGTCTACCAACCCATTTATGATGTTAAAAACAACCGTTATAATCAATGTGAAGCATTGTTGCGTTTAGAAGATCCGCATTATGGCAATATTGCGCCAAATGATTTTATCCCAATTGCTGAAGAAACTGGTGCAATCATTGAATTAACTAAAATAGTGTTGCATCAAGTCTGTCATTTTATTAAAAAAGCAGATCAAATAAACATCAACTTAGATTCTGTATCAATCAATTTATCGAGCACTCAATTATCTCAAGTTAATATTAACCGCAGTATTCTGCGTATGATTCGCCAACACCAGGTTGATCCAAAACGTATTGTTTTTGAAATAACAGAAGGTGCATTCATATCGAATAAAGATCGTACACTCATGCTGATGTTTCAGCTTAATCGATATGGCATAAAGTTCTTTCTTGATGATTTTGGAACAGGATTTTCAAATCTATCATCAATGATGGGATTGCCTTTTAGTACCATTAAAATAGATCGTACTTTGCTCGTTAATGCACTTAGTAATAATCGAAATCGCAAGATACTTGAAGGGATATGTCACGCATTTTTTGAGGTTGGGTTCAACATTGTGATTGAAGGGGTTGAAGATGAAAAAGGATATGAAATTGCTATCCAAACAATGGCAACTCACATACAGGGATTTTACTATGCTAAACCAATGCGTGAGTCTCAAGTGCTCAATATGCTAAGACTACAAGATCATGATGAATAATTGGTATAATGAGTATTTCATAATCATAAAATAGACTCTTGATGACTATTTTTTTGTTGTATTCACATTTTTTCGGAGTATAATTTTTAACATGAGGACATACTATGGAAAAATTAAAAAAGGAACTCGGTGAATTTGAAGTCTGGGCTTTAGCATTAGGTGCCATCATTGGTTGGGGTTGTTTTGTTTTACCAGGTAATAAATTTTTGCCTGATGCAGGACCACTTGGGACTGCCATTGCATTAAGTATTGGGGCATTGATGATGATCATCATTGCAAAAAGTTATGGATTACTGGTGAGACGTTATCCAGTAGCAGGAGGGGAATTTACCTTTGCATACGCTGGATTTGCTAAAAAGCATGCATTTTTCGCAGCATGGTTGCTTGGATTGTCTTATCTTAGTATTGTGCCACTTAATGCAACAGCACTCGGTTTGATTAGTCGTTTTATGTTTCCTGGGCTCATTCAAGTCGGATATCTTTACACCGTAGCAGGATGGGATGTCTATTTAGGAGAAATCATGGTGGCTTCACTTACCTTGGTGTTATTAACTTACTTGAATGTACGTGGTGTTAAACTATTTGGTTATGTTGCGAAATTTCTAGCTTTTGGACTTACTGGTGGCATTGTGCTACTTTTTATTATCGCTTTGTTTAATCCAGTGACTGATTTTAGCCATCTGCAACCTGCATTTTCGCCTAATAAAAACTGGTTAGCAGGAATCATTTCAATTGTAGCCATTGCCCCATGGGCTTTTGTTGGGTTTGATACAATTCCCCAAGCTTCAGAGGAGATAAAATATGATCCAAAGCGATCATTTCGATTAATGGTGATTGCGATTCTTGTGGGAACTCTTATGTACATCATGGTCAATACATTAACCGCTATGGTCGGTCCTTGGATGAGTTTTATTGCAAATCATTCTTTTTGGGCGACAGGTAGTGCAGTTTCATTTATTGCTGGAGATATTGGGCTATTCTTATTAGGATTTGCAATTTTAAGTGCAATACTGAGTGGAATTAATGGTTTTTTACTTGCTTCAAGTCGATTATTTCTTGTGATGGCACGCACACATGCAATTCCATCATTATTTAAGAAAATTCATCCAACTCATCAAACACCTCATATGACACTTTGGTTTGTCATGGGTGTATCATTGCTTGCGCCATGGGTGGGACGAGCGGCGTTATTATGGATTGTGGATATGGCAGCAATTGGTGCAGCAATCGGTTATTTTTACACATGTGCAAGTGCATTTGTGCTTTATCTAAGAAATCGTGATGATCGTGAACTTAAAGCAAATGTTCCCTTTGCTCTATTAGGTAGCTTGTTTTCGATTATGTTCACTTTTTTATTGCTTTATCCTAAAAGCCCAGCATTTCTTTCGACACCTTCTCTTATTGCACTTGCAATATGGCTGGTTTTAGGATTTATATTTTATATGACAAGCAAGAATTATCGTCATGCATCCAAAATAGAGTTGGATCAACAGTTTGGAGTAAAACAATGATGCAAGTATCGAAAAACATAAAATTAAATCGGGTATTAAGTGATCCTTTACGTAAAAATCTAGGACTAATTCTGTTTGAATGGCTGTATTATTCATTTAAACAAAGGAAATTTTCGCGTGAGTATATTAGTCGTTTGTGTTATCGCAAAGGTTATCCCAAATTAGAGAACTACGTCAGTGATGTTCAAATTGGTGTACTTCAAATGTCGCGAGTTTTACATAGTGATCATTCAACAAGAAGGCTTATCAATAAAGTGGAGTTTTATAAGTTTTGTGTAGAACATCATATTCCAACACCAAAAGTATTGGGGTATACTATGGACCATCGATTGAATAACATGAATGAATGGATTGAAGACATTACATTTAAACAGATGTCAGAGCTTTTGTATCAATGGGTAATAGAGAGTCCACATCAGAGTATTTTTATTAAACCACTAGATTTAAAAGGTGGTGTGGGTGCTTATCGATTACACAAAGAGGATTTATCAAACAACACGTTGTTGCATGAGATATTCGACGTAATATTTGATTCTAACTACATCATTCAACAGACAATCATACAACATGATGTTGTCAATCAAATCAATCCAGCATCAATTAATACCGTGCGAATTGATACATACAAACCAAAAGATGAGCCAAGTCGCGTGATGAGTGCGTTGATGAGATTTGGTCGAAAAGGTTATGTTGTTGATAACCCAGGAAGTTCGACAGGATTTTTCATTGCTCTAGACTTAACCACACATCGCTTACAAGCACCAGGTCTTCAAATTACTGCTGTAGGCAATCATACCTACACCCACCATCCCGATACAAATGTTGCACTTGATAAAGTTCAGATTCCATTTGTTGATGAGGTAATTGCACTTGTGAATTTTGCTTGTGAAAAAAGTGAAGATCGCTTGGTTGGGTGGGATGTATGCATTGGTGTAGATGGTCCTATTTTAATTGAAGGCAATCATAACTATCATATTTTAATGCAAGAACTAGCCTATGGGGGATATAATAATAACCCAGAATTCAAAAAGGTTCTAGCAGAAGAAGGTCTGATTTAACCACTTAAGTGTGGTTTTTTAATGTTATATATCACAATTATCTCAATTTGACATATAATAAACGTGTATCATGTTATAACAGCCAGTCGTAGTATAAGTGATTTAAGGAGAATGATGATGAATATCTGTGTTATTGAAGATGAGAAAAATATCTTAAAGTTAATCGAATATGATTTAAGAAATGCTGGCTATCAAGTCACTTCTTTTATGGATGGACAACAAGCAAGCCAAGCAATTATCGATCAATCATTTGATGTATTCGTTGTGGATTGGATGTTACCGCAACTTGCAGGTATCGAACTTGTTAAACAACTACGTCAACAAAAAAGTGCTGCCATCATAATCATGCTCACAGCAAAAGATGAAGAAACTGATATTCTTGAGGCATTTGAAGCAGGTGTTGATGATTATTTAACAAAACCATTTTCGCCACGCGAACTACTAGCACGAATAAAAGCACATACCAAACGTTATCAACACAAAGATAAAAATGTCTTGATATTTGAAGATATCGAAATGCACCGTGATCAACGAAAAATAATCATTGCAAATCAAGAGCAAGCATGTACAAAAAAGGAATTCGATTTACTTGAGTATTTTCTTAACAACCACAATATTGTATTAACACGTGATGACATATTAAACCAGTTATGGAATTTTGACTATGATGGAGATACGCGCATCGTGGATGTCCATGTCTTTAAACTTCGTCATAAACTTGAATTATCAAGGTGCACGATAGCATCTATTCGTGGTGTAGGTTATGTTTTACAAGCAAAATAAACAACAAATCATCACACTGATTTCGGTATTATTATTTATCATGTTACTCGTTGATTCGTTGATTGAACATACAGTTATGCGT
>CAYGIY010000095.1:0-5581 GCA_964350055.1 uncultured Erysipelothrix sp. | reverse complement strand
TCTTTAGGGTCATTGGTATCAAAAATCGAAGATGTTAGTTCTTCAATCACACCAATCACTTTATTGTTTATGGTGGCCTATTTTATATCAGCATTAGGTATGGAAGCACCAGGTTCAATCATAGTGCGCGTGGCATCATTTATTCCATTTACATCCATACTTGCCATGCCAATCCGATACTTTCAAATGACCATCATGTGGTATGAAATCGTAGCGTCCATCATTCTCATGCTACTAACAACTGCCTTATTTGCGACTATCTCAATACGTATTTATCGTATGGGTTCTCTTAACTACGGTAATAAAATTAGTTTATTCAAAGCATTAAAAATGATTGCACAAGAAAACAAAGGTTAAGCCAAATCGCTTAACCTTTTCAGACCGTCGACTAATAAAGGTTGATGGTCTTTTTCTTATACATTATCCTTGATGAATCGTTGAGCATTACCAAAGGCAATCATCTCAATTTCATCTTGTGTGAATCCTTCATTTTCAAGCGCTTGGATGAGATTTTGAGACATTGATGCATCTTCTAAATCATATGCCATGGATTGCCGACCAAATGGTTCGCCTAGAAAATCCATGTAGTCAAATCCAATGCAAATATGATGTATCGATGTTAACTGTTTTATATAGGTTGCATGTTTTGCTAATGTTGCAGCATTTTGCTTAGCTTCGTCGTTTGAAACAAAGTATCTTGCAGCCACAAGACCAATCAACCCATTTGTTGCAGCAATCGCTTTAATCTGCTGATCTGTTAAATTGCGATCCACATTGCACAAACCCCTTGCGTTGCTATGTGTTGCCATCACAGGTCGGGTTGAAACTTCCAACACATCATAGAAACTCTTCTCGTTTGTATGCGACACATCAACGATTATTTTTAGTTCATTCATTCGTTTAATAGCACGTTTTCCTAGATTGGTTACTCCACGGTTTGGATTACTTCTTGCCCCTGTTGCTAAAGCATTTTTTTCATTCCAACACAATGAACCAATACGGACACCTTGTGTGTATGCCCAGTCAAGAAACGATTCAGGATCATCTTTAATAAAACACATGCCTTCTATGGACATAATAGCATTTAGTTGATCACGATGAAATTCACCCTGCTTGTAAAAATAAACGGTATCAGAATTTGACTCAATTTCATCTTTTAGTAGAGAAATCATCTTCACTGCTGTATCCATGGTTTCATGCCCTTCAAAAAAACATGCCATACTTACACCAGAAACTTCACCAGCTTTAAGCTTGTCTAAGTGATATTTTTTTAAAATATCACTGTTTCCTAATTCACTTTTTTTTAGTATATCCATGCCAATATCAGCATGACAATCAAAACATTTCATCTTTTACCTCACTTATTCTATTATAGCGAATAAAGACTTTATCTCAACCATTAATCGTTGCATGTTGTTGCTATTACAAGGGTTCTCCGTTATAATTTGAGTGTGAATTTTTAGCAAATAATTGATTGGTAATGCCTTTTTTTGTGAGTAGAAATGAGGGTGATCATGGTTATTCAAGCGTTGGATGACATAAATATACAAACAATTGAAGAACTTGAAAAACACATACAAATACCAATGGTTGTTTTAAATGATCAACAATTATTGTTTGCAAATAAAACATTTATCGACAAGCTTATGATCTTAGATTATGAAAATGAGAAAAACCAAATATTTTCATTTCTAAAAAACATACCGATTCATAGAAAGTCAGAGTTATATATTACTGCAAATAATGGCAGTTCTTTTTGGTTTGAAGTCACTGCAAAGCACATTCTATTTGAGAATAACCGTGCTACTCTTGCTGTTTTAATGGATATTAGTGATCGTAAAATATATGAGCAAAATGTAACAAGGATTGCCAAACTTCGTGCTTTAGTCATTAAGATATCGCAATCTATTTTAGATAGCCACGATTTAAATGTTTTTTTTAACTCAGTATTAACCAACACTCTCAAAGCAATTGAAAAATCAACATTAGGTACAATTCTTGTCTTAGATGGTGAATATTTAAAAACAACGGCTAGCTTTGGTTACTCACAGGAAATCAATCAATTCCAAGTTTTATTAACTGAATCTTTTATCTACAAAGAATCCAAAGGTCATTTGGATAAAATTGTAAACATTGAAGATACTGAAGCATTATCATACTACTTACCTGTTGAAACAGCTTATGGCGAACAAGTTTTTATCAAGTCTTCGCTATCTGCTCCAATCTTCTTTCACGGGAAATTGTATGGAACGATAAATATTGATTCGATTGAAAAACAAGCATTTGATCAATATGATGTTCAATCTTTACAGTTTATTCGAAATAGCATTGAAGTCGCAATTACAAATCGTTTATTGTATGAGGAAAAAGCATATCTATCAAAGTATGATCAAACAACAGGTCTTCACAACCGACATTTTTTCGAAGAACATTCAGAATATGTGCTTAAGCGCGCTATTCGTTATCAAGAAGGTTTTAACCTTGTGATGATTGATATTGATAATCTTAAACAAGTGAATGATCAATACGGACATATCGTAGGTGACAAATTAATCCAAAAAGTCTCGAATCAATTAAAACATGATTTACGAGATAGTGATATCTTCGCTAGGTATGGTGGAGATGAGTTTATTGGATTACTTCTAAATGCCAATTACAATGATTCCTATAGTAAATTAAAGAAGATTTCTCAACAAATACAACAATCTTTACTAAAACATCACAACATTACCATCATGTGTTCAATTAGTTTTGGCATTGCTTCTTTTCCTGAAGATGGTAATACCATCAATGATTTGATTCGAGTGGCAGATTTTCGCATGTATTCTCATAAAGAACAAAATAAGCAATGATATTAAGTAGAGGTCGTTTATGAAATCAATCCGTATTCAAATGGTTGTTAGTTTATTTATTGTAACATCACTTGTATTTTTTGGATTGAATTTTTTCGCATCACAGCGATTAAATACACTACCTGATGTTATTTTATCTCAATATCAAGAAATCGCTGATGCTCGTGCTAATGAATTGGACAATGAAATCTCAGGTATGCTATATCAAATCGAAATGATTGCTTTTTCAAATATCATTGTTAGCATGGATTTGACACAAATCCAACCTTTTTTAACCTCACTTAATGAGCAACAACGATTTAGAAACTTTACGATATCTGATATCGATGGAAATGCGTGGACTACTTATGGCGAATACATCGATATCTCAAATCAACAACAATATATTGAAATCATTGAAAACGGAGAAGATTGGGTTATCTCTAAACCCTTTTATAGCCCTTATATTGATGAAGATATTGCCATTATAACGATATCTCATGCGGTTAAACAAAATGGACAAACAATAGGTCTTGTTAACGGGGTTGTTTCAACGAAATTTATAGATGAGTTGGTTGAGTCCATCACATTTAAAGATTTTGGATTTGGTTGGCTTGTTGATGAGAGAGGTCAAGTTGTTTCACATCCTCAAGCCGATATTACAATCAATGATTCAATTGATCTAATCACATTATTGTCAAACACTAACTTTTTAAATCAAGAAAGTGGTAGTTTTCTATATCTAAATGATTTGAATGAACGTATGCTTGGCATCTTTGCAACAATCTCTCAGACCAGTGGTTGGAAGCTAGTACTCACAATTGATGAAATGCAAGCATTTGAAGAGATTAATTCAGTATTGCAATACATCAACATAAGTCTACTCATTTGTCTTTTGATTATGTTACTATTTGCTTTGTTTTATGCAAAACATATATCAAACCCAATTCTCAGATTAAAGCATGTGTTTGAAGAAGCAACCGCAGGCAATTTCAATGTAAAAGCAGATGAATCCATTAACAATGAAGTTGGAGATGCTGCTAAAAGCTTTAATAAAATGTTATCCCAGTTAAAGCTATTAACTTATGTGGATCCTATCACAGGATTGAATAACTACTTTAGTTTTTTAAGCGAATTACCTAACCTAAGTGAAACCTTTTTTAATCAAGACAGCAAATGCTATGTTGCCATAATTTCAATCGATGATTTTAAAAAGATTAATACCATTTATGGCTATGATGTTGGCAATGAAACACTTCGTATGTTTTCTGCATTAGTTAATGAACAGCTTAATGATGATGAATTAATTGCACGTTACTTTGGAGATGAAATGATTCTTAGTCTATTTGCCAAAGATGACCAAGACATAGAAGCTCGTATAAATCGTATCATTGCCCTATCTCAAGAACCTCTTAAAATCTCAAAATTAGAAATAAATTTAGATGTGAGTTGTGGCATCGCAACTTTTAAACCATTTAAACCGATTGATGATGTGATTCGCCAAGCAACAATCGCAAAACATAAAGCAAAAAATTCGGATGATATGATTGTGTTTTACAACCAAGTGATTTATCAAGAAATTCAAGATCGACAGTCGCTAGAAGCAGCATTAGAAAAAGCATTAGTTAATCAAGAATTTTACTTAGTTTATCAACCGATTGTTAATATGCAAACCAATCAAATCAAAGGATATGAGGCTTTGCTGCGATGGAATCACCCAACATATAGAAACATTAAAATTGATCAAGTCATCAGGTTGGCTGAAAGTAATGGCATGATTATTAAAATTGGTCTATGGGTACTTGAACAAGCTTGTAAAGATTTATTAATCATAAGAAAAGATAACTATGAATTATCCATGTCAATTAATGTATCACCGATTCAATTACGAAGTTCTACGTTTTCAAGTACCATCACAAATATTTTTAATCGTACTGGCTGTGATCCTACAAACATCCAGTTTGAAATCACAGAACACACAGCCATGTTAGATGTTGAATCAAAACGATTAATGCTTGAAAAATTAGTTGAACAAGGCATTACTTTCTCAATGGATGATTTTGGAACTGGTTATTCATCATTAATATACATTTCGCAATTACCAATCAATTCTATTAAGATAGACAAGAGTTTTATCCAAAAAGCACTTGAAGATGACTACTCAAAAACATTAATCTCAGCAATCATTACCCTTGCCAATGCATTGAAACTTGATGTGGTTGCAGAAGGAGTTGAAACACAAGCTCAATATGACTTACTATTAAGCATGGGATGCCACTATATTCAAGGCTATTACATAAGCAAACCAAAACAAGTAAAAGAATTAATATAACCAAAACAAGTAAAAGAATTAATATAATAATGGCGTGTTTGCCTCAGCTTTGATATGATAGGAGCGGTGATTTTATGAACAAGAAAGCAGTCTTTAGTTATTTATTAGTTATCGTTATCTCTGTCTTTGTCAGTTGGTTTGGGGCAAGTTTCTATCAATCTCGTATGGTAAGTATTGATAAATTCATTCAGTACAATGAGAGTGATTTTCACAGAGCACAAATCACACAAATCGTTCAAGAACGAGAAATCAATGATGAGTTTTCAATGAACATATATGAGGTGACATTTAAAGCAACCTTCTCTTCAGGTTCCATGCAACATCGCGAACTTACACTAACACAAGGATTTAATGAACAAATGTTAGTTGAATTATACCCATTAAATGCTGGAGATAAGATTCTACTTTACAGAAATGT
>CAYGIY010000094.1:0-5582 GCA_964350055.1 uncultured Erysipelothrix sp. | reverse complement strand
CAATGTAAGTTAAAGTCAAGTCATCATAATTCATTCATTAAAAAACAGCCTAATTGGCTATTTTGGTATATTTTTTTAAATCTTCAACACGATCAGTTTGCTCCCAAGGGACAAATACATCTTCACGGCCCATATGACCATATGCTGCAATTTGGCGATAAATTGGTTGCTGTAGTTTTAGTGTTTCAATGATAGCTGATGGACGCAAATCAAATTCTTCTGATACGATTTTTGATAGCTCATCATCACTAATGACACCTGTGTTAAATGAATCCACATAAACACTAATTGGTTTTGCTACACCAATTGCATAAGCAAGTTGTATTTCCACTTTTTTTGCAAGCTTTGCAGCAACTAAATTTTTAGCTACATAACGAGCAGCATACGCAGCAGAGCGATCAACTTTCGTTGGATCTTTACCACTAAATGCTCCACCTCCATGGCGAGCCATGCCACCGTAGGTATCGACGATAATTTTACGACCCGTTAAGCCACTATCACCTAATGGTCCACCCACCACAAATCGACCGGTTGTATTTATTAAAATTTTGGTGTTTTCATCAATCATTGTTGGATCAACAACTTCTAAAATAACATGTTTAATGATATCTTCTTGAATTTGTTTTTGGGTTACTGTATCTGCGTGTTGAGTTGAAACAACTATGGTTTCAATCCTTATAGGTTTATGATCGACATATTCAACTGTAACCTGTGTCTTACCATCAGGTCGTAAGTAGTCAACAATTTTGGATTTTCTAACAAACGCCAAACGACGAGCAAGTTTGTGAGCCAATAAAATGGGTAATGGCATTAATTCATCTGTTTCATCAGTAGCATACCCAAACATCATCCCCTGATCACCGGCACCATGACTAAAGCTTTCACCTTGTTTTGTTTCCAATGACTGATCAACACCCATAGCAATGTCACTAGACTGTTCATCAATACTCGTCATTACCGCACAAGTATGACCATCAAATCCGTACTTAGCACGATCATAACCAATATCTAATATCGTTTCGCGTGCAATTTTAGGAATATCAACATAACAGTTCGTTGTGATTTCACCCATCACCATGACCATCCCAGTTGTAATCGCACATTCACAAGCAACACGTGCTTGTGGGTCTTTTTCTAGTATAGCATCTAGAATGGCGTCTGATAATTGATCACAAATTTTATCTGGATGACCTTCTGTTACTGATTCACTTGTAAAATATACCTTATTTTTCATTTTTTCCTCCAATAAGTAAGAGCATTTCTCTTACAACTTTAGCAGCGACGACATTTGATACCCCACTATGATCATAATGAGGTGATAACTCCATGACATCCAACCCAACAATTTGAGAAGAGATGATCATTTTTAGAGCTTCAATTAATTGATTAAAACTAATACCCCCTGGTTCTGGTGTACCTGTCGCTGATAACACACTAGGATCTAACACATCTAAATCTACTGTTAGATAGATAGGACGATCTTTAATTTGATTCATCACATGTTGAATATCATGTAAGTTAAATGGGTGCAATGTATGATTTTCTTTCATGAGTTTATGTTCATGTTGTGTGGCAGAACGAATACCAAATTGGAAGATAGAGCTAAACCCTTTATCATCGACAATGCGCTTCATCACACTTGCATGACTCTCTTTGACACCCATATAATCATCTCGTAAATCTGCATGCGCATCCAATTGGATTATAACCAAAGATGGATGCTTCTTGCAAAGTGCTTGTACGGCTGGATAAGTGCAACTATGTTCACCACCTAACATAAATGGAATTTTATGATCAGATGCAATTTTCTCTGTAATATTAAATATACGTTTATGTGCTTGTAAAACATCACCAAATGTTAATTCAAGATCTGCATAATCAAATACTTTGATATCTTCTAAGTCACGCTTTATGTCCATTGACCATGTTTCAAGGCCATAAGAAGCTTCTCTAATAGCCTTAGGGCCAAACCGTGTTCCTGGTCGAAAGCTTACTGTGCCATCAAAGTCAGCACCAAACAAAACCACATTGGATTCATGATAGGTCGCTTCACATGACATAAAGATATCACGCTTATTCTTGTACATAAACTTCCTCCAGCATCTTATTCACATAAGTCGGTAGTGCAAAACAACCAATATGTAATTGTGGATTATAATACTTTGTTTCTATTTGATAATTATTCCAATGCTCAAGATGTTTATTATCAACAGGATCAATTCCTTTTGATGCATACCCAAACAACCAATGCCCTGATGGATAGGTAGGAATATGAGCTTGATACACTTTTGCAACTTCAAATGTCTCTTTAATACGTTGATGTGCACGTTTCATTGATTGTGCATAGGACTCATAATATGGGCTCTCATGCTGATTCACTAAGATACCTTGGTCTGTCAATGCACGATAACAATGACGGTAAAACTCTTTTGTAAATAACCCTTCTCCAGGACCAAAAGGATCTGTGCTATCCACGATAATCAAATCATACTGATTTAAAGCTTGACGAACAAACTTAAGTCCATCTTCAAAATAACATTTCACTCGCTTATTGTCTATTTCATTTGCAGTTAAAAGCAAATACTTTTGACTCACTCTTACAACTTCTTCATCAATTTCAACTAAATCAATATGCTGTACATGCTTATAACGCAATAGTTCACGTATGGTCCCACCATCACCTGCACCTATAACCAAAACATTCTTAATGTTTGGGTTAGTCGCCATCGGAACATGAACAATCATGTCATGATAAATAAATTCATCTTTTTCAGTTACCATCATGAATCCATCAAGGGTCAAAAAACGACCAAACTCTTTACTTTCAAACACATCAATTCTTTGAAATTCACTTTGATTTGAATACAAGTGTTGATCTACTTTAATAGAAAACGATACTTGATCTGAATGTTTCTCACTAT
This sequence comes from uncultured Erysipelothrix sp., assembly GCA_964350055.1. Classification (GTDB taxonomy): domain Bacteria; phylum Bacillota_I; class Bacilli_A; order Erysipelotrichales; family Erysipelotrichaceae; genus UBA6182. Next base: position 2,661 of record CAYGIY010000094.1, on the reverse strand, counting down.
ACCATAATTCCATTTTATACCTCCTTGACGACTTGAATCGTTTTTAATGTTGAATCTTTTGCGCCCATCAAAAATCCATGATGAGTTTGTATGTAGTTTATACTATCTAAGACAGATTGTGTGATGACTTCACCAAAAGCAACAATAGGTATCCCTGGTGGATATGCCATGATTGACTCAGCTGAAACACGATGAATTCCATCTTCTATTAATACTGATTGTGAAGGCATATAAAATGCCTGTTGTGGTGAGTAGCGAACCACAGGTTCAATGTATTCGCTCTTTAATTTGGGAGTTAAATTTTTCTGAGGGTTTGACTTAATATCAGATAATGCTGCAATAAACCGTTCAATATCAAGCAAGCGATCGCCTGTAGAAACAATGGCCAGTATATTAGAAACATCGCCAAACTCAATTTGGATTCCATATTCATCTCTTAATCGCTCATAAACATACAATCCAGAAAAATTAGCTGCATGTGTATGAACACTGAGTTTAGTCAAGTCAAAATCAAACCAACCCTTTTGATTTGCACGTTCTTTTGAAAACGCAATATACCCATTCATGTTGTTGATTTCTTTACGTGCGTATTCGACCATATCAATTATCTTTTCAAACCGGGCTTTACCATCTTTTGCTAATTGTTTACGAGCGACATCTAGTGATGCCATCAATAAATAACTCGGGCTGGTAGTTTGAAGTAGATTAATCATTTGCAAAACATGATTGGGATCCATATCATCATTAGCCAACAATAGTGAGCTTTGTGTCAGTGAGCCTCCTGTTTTATGCATACTAACACTTGCTAATGATGCTCCCGCTTGCATCGCACTTAGTGGCAATCGATCAGAAAATGTGAAATGAGCACCATGAGCTTCATCAACGATAACCTTCATATTTGCAACATTAGCTAACTCTACAATTTTTTTTAAGTCTGAAACAACACCATAATACGTTGGATTATTCACTAAGATTGCCTTCGCATCAGGATGTTGTTGGATGGCTTGTTCAATATCAGAAACATCCATCGCCAAGCTAATTCCAAGTTCAATATCAATTTTAGGATTGACATATATTGGAATAGCACCTGTAAGCACCAAAGCATTGATAACACTTTTATGCACATTGCGCGGCATGATAATTTTTTCATGAGCCTTTGCAACTGATAGCACCATCGCCATCACTGCTAAACTTGTGCCATTAACAATAAAGAATGCGTGCTTGGCTTGAAATAAATCAGCTGCTAACTCTTGCGCTTCTTTAATCACTGAAGTTGGGTATGCAAGATTATCAAGTGCTTTAGATGCATTAAAATCCATCGCCATGGCTTTTTGTCCAAAAATATCAACTAATTCAGGACTTGATTTTCCTTGTTTGTGACCAGGAACATCCAATGAAACCACACGCTTTTGTTGATAAGCTTTTAATCCATCAACCAAAGGAGTTTTATTATGATCCATCATATACATTAGTTCCACTATAGATTTCAATCATCTCACGTCGAAGACGATTGGTAATATCAAGACGTTTTTTGGGAGTGTATTCTTTTGGGTCTTGTCCAAATAAGTAGTTGGGTAAAACAATTTCTGAAATTATCATTTTTGTGTGAAAAATATTACTCTGATAAACATTTATGTCTTGGCTGTCATATGTTTCTAAAATTGTTGGTTCAATGAAGTCTTGTATTGATGTAATCGGGTGGTCAATAAACAGTTTTGTACCATCCTCTTCCCTTGTAAAACCTCGAACACGATAATCAAGACTGATGATATCACTATCAAAACTTGAGATTAGAAAGTTTAATGCTTTCAATGGAGACACTTTCCCACAAGTGGAAACATCAATATCCACGCGGAAAGTTGAAATATTTAAATCAGGATGGTATTCAGGGTATGTATGTACTGTAAGATGCGATTTATCCAAATGCCCTGCAATGCTTTCTTTGAGGATAAATTGTGGATCAACGTTACAACTAGGATCAATTAAATGCTCTTCTACTGGCTCTTCTGATATCAACAATGTAACACTTGCTCCTTGAGGATCATAATCTTGTTTTGAAACATTAAGCACGGTAGCGCCAATCATCTTTGTAACTTCAAATAGGATGTTTGTTAACCTTGTAGAATTATACTGTTCATCAATATACTCAATATAGTCTTGTCTTTGTTTTTGATTTTCAACATAACAAATATCAAAGATATTAAAACTTAGTGTTTTTGTTAGGTTATTGAATCCAAATAATTGTATTTTTCTGTTGTCCATTTTTAGAATCCTCCTCATAAAAAAATGACTTCTAACCTGAGAAATCATCACATAGGATATGCACTCTATAAAAATATAGCTGCATATTCTATCGAGTAAACAGATTATCCGTCTGCTCGTGTTGAATGTTCTCAAGAACACGATTTACAATCGCAATTTCGGCTATTGACCTGGCTGTCCGTGTGGCCATTAAACGAGAACAACTCGTTAGTCAAACAAATCCAAATTGGGTTGCAATAGCCTCAACAAAATATGCATTCACTATTAGCGTTTGTATTGTATCAAATCTCACAGAAAAAGCAATATAAAATAAAATATTTATTAATACTAAACAAGTATTCATAAAAAAATGCGCTATAGCACATCCTCTTTTGTCGTTATTTTGATATTACTATAAGC
>CAYGIY010000093.1:0-5693 GCA_964350055.1 uncultured Erysipelothrix sp. | reverse complement strand
TTATTCCAAAGAAAAAGAGAGTCTTCAAACATGTTTGTTTGTCAACTCTCTGAAACGTCTGGTTCAATTTAAACCAGACGTTTATTGTTTATGCTGCTTGTCTTGGTCGTATTAATAAACCAGCACCAATACCAATCAGTGATACAATCAAGTACACATTAAACTTAGGAGCACTTAAGCCACCATAGATGATTAAAAACGCACCAGCAATGGCTAAGATAGGGAAGACATATCCAAATAAAACGGATAGTTTCTCTGTTTTAGCACGTTTGATAACACCCACATAAAGAATGACATAAAACACATACGTTAAGACAATCGGCAAACCATCAATCTCTAAACCATTAAATAGCATGATGCCATATTCGATGACGCCGGTTGTTGCCATAAAGTGCAAGAATAACCATACTAAACTAATACCAAATGTTGTCAAAGCAGAAGCTAATGGAATATCATACTTTTTATTAACAATAGCTAATGATTTGCTAAATGGAATTTCATTTCGAACTGCCAATGCATAAGGCAAACGAATATATCCCAAAATTAAACCATTAAATGTACCTAAAATTGAAATAACAACACCCACATAAACAAAACGTGGTCCAAACTCACCAAAAAAACGCGTAGCCACTTCACCAACAGCAGCATTACCAAGTTCCATGACACGATCAGCACCTAAAATTGATGTGATACCAATGGTGTAGGCAAGGTAAATAAGCATGATGATGATTGGTGCAAATGTTAATGCTAGTGGTAGATTGCGTTTTGGATTTTTAATTTCATGTGCAATCGATGGGGCAACAAGCCAACCATCATATGCAAATCCGATTGCAATTAAAGCAATAAACAAGCCACCCATGGTACCACCAGTACTTGCAGCACGCACAGATTCTACAGGATTACCAAATACTAAGCCTAATAAAGCCAATACAATAAGTACAGATACCTTAATAATTAATGCAGCTGACTGAAATTGGCCTGCTTTTTTTGTTGCAAAGCTATTAAACAAGAAAACACTACCATTAATAACACACTGAGTACCCAGCTAAATGGGGTGAACTCACCCGTTGAAAATGGTCCTGGTGCCCCAAATAGCACCAAAATATACGCAGCAGCAACCCATGAAATAATGGCCGTTAAAGCAGGGTAGTAAAACACCACCTGAAACCATCCAGCTAAGTAGCCCATGGTTTTTCCCCAAGCCATTTCGCTATAAGTGATGATTCCACCAACTGTGTCTTCTTTTTTCGCATACGTTGCGATTGATAATCCCCCAAAGATAATTCCAGCAGCACCTAAGATCCACCCCAAGGAACTTAAGATAACATTGCCACCAACAGCACTTAAAATTTCTGCTGTCTTAAAGAAAATTCCAGACCCAATGACAATCCCGGCAATCATGGCGATGGTTGTCAAGAGTCCGAATTTCCGTGTTTGAACTGATTCCATAGTCTATCTCCTTTTTCTTTCTCCTATAAAAACTTAGAGAAATCATATAGAACACAGACGGCGTTGTCAACTAAAAAAGACACTTTTGCGCTTTAATGTGCTAAATTATCGGATTTTGTCGTTAATAGCAGGCAATATAGCTATCTGTTCGAGGTTCTTTAGCTCCTACAAGCACACCTTGCTCGGTTTTAAAAATAAGATGAGCACGACCAAACATGGCGGTGTTTGGTTGGATGATGATGTTGTGTCCACGTCGTTTGAGCTGTTGGATGATTTGTTTTGAAAAATGTGGTTCTACTAGCACATCATTGTCTTTAACCCATTGCCAGCGTGGTTGATTTAGTGAAAGCTGTGGATTTTGATTGAAATCAATGATATTTGATAACAACTGAATATGGCCTTGTGGCTGCATGAAACCACCCATGATTGCAAATGGTCCTATTGGTTTGTTTTGCTTAAGCAGAAAGCCTGGAATGATGGTATTATACGCCATTTTATTAGGTCCAAGGGCATTGACATGTGTTGGATCAAGAGTAAAACAAGCACCACGGTTATTTAAGGCGATGCCCGTATTTGGAATGACCATGCCACTGCCAAATCCTGTGTAATTACTTTGAATTAGAGAAACCATGTTGCCATGCTGATCGGCTGTTGCTAAGTATACCGTACCAGAAGCATATGGTTTTTGTAGAGAATGGATTTGAGCATCTTTTGTGATTCTGTTTGCTTGTGATTTTCCATAATCATCACTTAGAAAATCACAAATATTAACCTTCATGTATCGTGGATCACCAATATGAGTCAGTCCATCCGCAAAGGCAAGCTTCATGGCTTCAATTTGTTGATGATAAAATTGTGTGTTTTTTGTTTTTGGCGTGTCTAAATGCTTTAAGGTATTGAGTGCCATACTTGCCAGTAACCCTTGACCATTGGGTGGCAGCTCTGCTACTTGATAGCCATGATAGTCCATTAAGATAGGGTCTACCCAACTCACTTGGTAGGATGATAAATCATCCAAGGATAAAAAACCGCCATGTTTGTTGGATTCTGTGATTATTTGTTGGGCAAGTTCACCTTTATAAAACACATCACTGTTTAAATCAGCAATTTTTTGTAAGGTGAGTGCATGGTTTGGTAATTTGACGATGTCGTTGGTTTTGGGTGCTTGATTTGAAAAAGAAAAAGTATCAAACCAGGCATTAAACTTGGGGTCGTGTTGACCTATTTCTTGATAGCGTGTGTGTGCTTTTTGCCATGTTCTGGCTAAGACAGGACTGATAACAAATCCTTCTTTAGCAAGTCTAATCGCAGGTGCTAAACATGCTGCTAGTGTAAGATTACCATAGCGCTTATTTAATGCTTCCCAACCCTTAATCGATCCTGGAACAAGCACGGGTGTCCAATCAAATAAAGGTATGGTAGACACATCACCATGTTTTTTACGAAATGATGATAGTGTTAAATGTTTTGGAGAATAACCAGAAGCATTAAGACCAATAAGCTCATTGTTAATCCAGGCAATGACATACATTTCACCACCAAGACCATTGGTGGTTGGCTCAACAACACTCAGTGCTGCTGCTGTGGCAATGGCTGCATCAACAGCATTACCACCTAGCTTTAATATCTCTAAACCAACTTGGGCAGCGGGTACACTACCGGTTGCTACCATGCCGTTTTTGGCACTAATAAAAGATTGGTTTAAATCAAGATAGTGAGGATGAATGTCATAGTTAATCATAAAATGTTTCCTTTTCTAAAATAATCGGTGGACCAACTTCACGCAGAAGTAGTTGTTCTCGTATGGTTTGACAAAAGGGAAGTGTGTAGCAATTTGTCACATGGTATTCATATTTTCGTAAAGACTCAGGGAGTTGATTAAAGCGCGTTGCCACTTGAATGTCGCGTGATTTATAATACTGCAATGCTTGTAGTCCTTTTTGATTAAAACCTAAAACTCTTAGGGGTAGTTGTGTTGGCAATTGCTTTGCAAATGTTTGAGTTGTGTGTAATAAAATATGCACACACACACGTTGGATTCTTGCTTTAGAATAGCGTTTATTAACAGCTGCACTAAAAAATGATTCAAAATCATGATGTTGATTGGCCATGTTAATTAAATGGTTTTCAATGCCTTCACTGACTAAGAAAATAGACGCGAGTTGTGCTTTTGGTGTTGAAAGTAATTTATAGCGCAACAATGGGTAATACAAGTTCCAATGAGGGATTATTGGTAACTCATTGAGTTGATGCATGGGTGTAAATGATTGAATGTCTTGTTTAAACATCACGGCTTTACGAATTGCCGTGGCACTGGCAAATCCCTCATCTAAGGATTCACTATGATAGGCATTGGTTCGCAAAATGGTGTGTAAGTTAATGTTGGTGTTTTTTGCTGCTTTAGCATAAGCAATCCCTAAGATATCATTGGGATCATATTCACCTGCAAACAATGATAATGCTTGTGGATAGGATAATCCTGATTTCATTGATTCTCTTAAATGATTGGCATCAATAGGCAAATCAGCGATTTCTTTGATTGTGTCTAAATCATTGGACTCACTGCCAAATACCAAGTCACTGACTTGGGCTTGATTAAGGATATTGATCGCACCATTGGCAAATTCTTGGGCTGCTTGACAAGACACGATGGTTGGTAATTCAAAGACTAAATCTAAACCTTGTTCTAATGCAGTATGCGTGCGTTGCCATTTGTCGATGATGGCCATTTCTCCGCGTTGAACAAAATGACCAGACATGACACCAACCAACACATCAGGATTTGTTTTTAAGCGTGTTTGGTCAATGTGGTGCTTATGGCCATAATGAAATGGGTTGTATTCGATGACGATTCCTGTAATTTTCATGGTATTATTGTAGCATAAAAGAAACAGGTTAAATAATCATGAAAACAAAACTATCCACAACAAATACAATTGATCAACAAACATTACACGCTAATCTATACACCCCAGAAAAAGCAAAAGGCATGGTCGTGTTTTTCCATGGCATGGCTGAACATAAAGAACGTTATGTTGATTTGGCACGCTATTTGGTTGCTTATGATTTAGCGGTGTTATTGTGTGATTTGCGAGGTCATGGCGAAAGTTTATTTGATGGCCATATCAAAGGCCATTTTGCAGATCAAGACGGATGGCAACTGATGATTGATGATTTACATCAACTCATCATACAAGCACAAAAAATTACAACACATGACACATTTGTTCTTGTTGGCCACAGCATGGGGTCAATCGTGGCAAGAAGTTATTTAAAACAACACTCAGAGCATATCAAAGGACTTATTTTAACAGGCATTCCTGCCAATCCACCACTACCAAAGGCTGTATACCTTGTATCAAAGCTATTAGCAAAAGCAAACCCTAAAAAAGAATGTCAGTTGTTGTATAAGCAATCTTTTTTGACCTTTGATAAAAAAACCGCATCCAAAGAACATCTATCATGGCTCTCTGTACGAAAAGACAATGTGCTCTCATATAAATCAGATCCTCTTTGTGGTTTTTTATTCACCAATCAAGGGTTTGTTGATTTGTCTTATGGCATCGTGGATGCACTTGATTATGATGAATACCAAGTAAAAAATCCAACATGCAAAATGTGGTTTATTATCGGATCACTGGATGTTACATGTGATGTAAATCAAATTCAAAAACTCGTGGATCACTTCAATACCATAGGTTATCATAACATTCAAAGCAGTGTCATTGAAGGTGTCGCCCATGAAGTGCTCTTTGATGAAAACAAACATACTTTGTGGCGCCAAGTCGCTGATTTTATTGACTTTAGTATTCGATAAATAATCAGACTAAGTCCACACTATAACCAAGATTAAAAATAAATTTATAATTAAATTAGAAGAAAACCGCTTTTTTATTGAAGGATGCAAAGTATTCCATAGTGATTATGATTTTTTGTATGCCAAAGCAACGTTCGATAATTATTTACTATTTGTCATGTTTCATGTATTATTTAGTTGTAAAGAAGCTATTAAAATGGCTGTATTCGATCATTTTATAATGCCATTATCACAATCCTGTTTTTGAAAGCATCTTGTTTTAAACTCATCTGCTGATTTATCAAATCGTTGATGTTCACAAAGCTACTTAGTGCATAAGTTTAATGATGAGAAGATTGATTTAGAAAACAAGCTTTGATGGATACGTGAATTTGTATGGTTGTCAACGTAATCACTATTTACATGCTATTTAGTAGACAGTTTATGC
>CAYGIY010000092.1:0-5777 GCA_964350055.1 uncultured Erysipelothrix sp. | reverse complement strand
GTACATAATATAGCACAGTATGAAAACATATTCAAACATATTCATTTATTTTCACGAAATTTTCACTAATGTTAGTTGTTCTTACTATGTGATATAATATTTATGTTGTAAATTCTTGTTTTTTCACTATTATTAGTGATATGTTATAATTTGCAATGGAAATATGGAAGACTTTGAAAGTAACTAGAAATGAATACTGTTGAAGGATTAGTAGTTAAGTTCAAACCTGTTGAAGAAAAAATAAGTTGTCGATGGAATTTGATAAGAAATTTGATAATCAACTTAAATAGATGGCCGCATCGAGCGGCTTTGGTTTGAACTATATGTTAAAAATTAGGTGGATAAATGGAAAAATTTATATTTGAAGTCAATAAAAAATGCAGTCATTCGAAAGCAAGAACTGGTACGATTCATACTTTAAATGGGACAGTAAAAACACCAATGTTTATGCCAGTTGGAACACTTGCATCAGTAAAGTTTGTTTCACCTGAAGAGTTAGATGAAATAAATGCAGGGATAATTCTGTCAAACACTTATCACCTGTGGTTAAGACCTGGTGAATCTGTAATTAAAAAGGCAGGTGGATTACATAAGTTTATGAACGTCAAACGTCCTATTCTTACAGATAGTGGTGGTTTTCAGGTTTTCTCTTTAAGTGATTTTAGAAATATCACTGAAGAAGGCGTTCATTTTAAAAATCATCTTAATGGAGACGCACTTTTTCTAACACCTGAGAAATCTATTCAAATTCAGAATGATTTAGGTGCTGATATCATTATGAGTTTCGATGAATGTCCAGCTTATCCTGCAACACATGATTATATGAAGCAAAGTGTTGATAGGACATTACGGTGGGCTCATAGAGGAAAAGAAGCTCACTTAAATAAAAATCAAGCGCTTTTTGGAATCGTTCAAGGAGGCGAGTTTGAGGATTTAAGAGAATACAGTGCTAAAGAAACCGTCAAAATCGGATTTGATGGATATGCTATTGGAGGAACAAGTGTTGGGGAAACAAAACCAGTTATGTACAAAATGATAGATTTTAGCATCAAACATCTACCAGAAGATAAACCTAGATATCTTATGGGAGTTGGATCAGTCGATGCAATCCTTGAAGGTATTTCCCAAGGTGTTGACATGTTTGACTGTGTGTTACCAACAAGAATTGCTCGTCATGGAACTGCAATGTCATCAAATGGAAGAATTAATATTAAAAATGCAAAATACGAAGAGGATTTTTCACCATTAGATTCAGAATGCGATTGCTACACATGCCAAAATTTCACGAAATCATACATCAGACATCTAATCAGAAGCAATGAAGGGTTAGGAATGAGATTACTCTCAATCCACAATTTACGATATTTAATTTCTATCACAGAGAAAGCAAGAGAAGCAATAGAAAATGATAGTTTTCAATCATTTAAAGATGAAATGTTTGAAAAGTTTAAATACAATGATATAGACTCGAAAGGATTCTAATGAAAACAAAAGATTTTGATTATTATTTACCTAAACACTTGATAGCTCAACATCCAACACAAAAGAGAAGTGATTCAAAGATGATGAGCATTAACACAACTAGAAAATCAGTTGAACATAAAAAGTTTTCAGATATTTCTTCAATGCTAAGTGAAAACGATGTATTAGTTCTAAACAATACAAAAGTAATACCTGCAAGATTATTTGGGGTAAAAAAAGATACTGGTGCAAAAATTGAGGCTTTAATACTTAGAATAGATGATAATATATGTGAGTGTCTTGTCAAAAATGCAAAAGTGGTTAAAGAATCTACGGTCATCATTTTTGATGATCAATTACTAATTGGCGAATGCATTAATGTGCAGGATGATGGAATCAGAGTCTTCAAGATGATCTCAGATATTCCAATAATTGAAGTATTAAATAAGATTGGTGAAATACCATTACCACCATATGTGAAAAAGGACAATCAAGACACATCGAGATATCAAACAGTTTACGCTACAAAAGAAGGAAGTAGTGCAGCTCCAACAGCAGGACTCCATTTCACTAATGAGTTACTAGATGAGTGTCAAAAAAAAGGAGTAAAAATCGCATATGTTACCCTGCATATAGGGTTAGGAACTTTCAAACCAGTTGAAGTTGAAGAGATTAAACAACATAAAATGCACACAGAATTTTATGAAATCAATCGAATAAACGCCGATTTAATCTCGCAAGCAAAAAGAGAAGGTAAACGAATTATTTGTGTGGGAACAACATCAGCAAGAGTATTAGAAACCGTAGCAAATAAGCACGCTGATATTGTTGAAGATTATGGGTATAGTGAAATATTCATATATCCAGGTTATGAATTTAAAGCAGTAGATGCGTTGATTACAAATTTTCATTTACCAAAATCAACATTACTTATGATGATTAGTGCGTTTGCAGGGCTAGATTTTACCAAAGAAGTGTATCAAATTGCAGTTAACAATGACTATCGTTTTTTTTCGTTTGGTGATAGTATGTTTTTATACAGGTGATCTCATGAATGGTAAGGAATACTACAATCTTCAACTCAAAGAATTAGAGAGGATTAAAAAGCTCGAATGTAAACCGAGCATGCTTTTACATTCTTGTTGCGGACCATGTAACACTTATCCAATGGAGTATTTATCTGCCTTTTTTGATTTGACTTTGTATTTCAATAATCACAACATTTATCCTGAAGAAGAATACACAAGGCGATTTGATGAGTTAATTAAATATGTTGATTGGTTTAAAAAAAAGAACAATGTTATGATTGAAGTTATAAAACCATCTTATGATAATGAAAGATACACGTCATTATTATCACATAGAGCAGATGAAAAAGAAGGTGGGCATCGATGTACTATGTGTTTTGGATTGAGAATGAATGAAGCGATGAAGTATGCATCAGAAAATAACATTGAATATATGACGACAGTAATGACCATTAGTCGATTTAAGAACTCGGTTGTGATTAATGAAGTTGGTGGAAGACTTTCAAAAACTTATCCTAACGTCAAATACTTTTATTCAAACTTTAAAAAAAATGATGGTTATAATAAATCTATTGAAATAAGTAGAGAGCATAACATGTATCGGCAAACATACTGTGGTTGCCAGTTTTCATTAACACATAGTGATTTAGTTAAGAAATATAAGGAGGATTACAAGTGAAGCATCGGTTAAGTTACAATATTGAAGAGTTAAAGTTAAGTGGAATACGGATATTAGGACAAGAAGCAGCACGAATTAGCGATGTGATTTCTTTGACGATTGGTGAACCAATGTTTAATACACCCGATGAGGTGAAAGAAGCTGCAAAAAAAGCGTTAGATGAAAACCACACAAAATACCCTCCTTATCAAGGGATATTAGAATTACGTCAAGCTATTGTTGAATTTGAAAAATCAACTCAGAATATTGATTATAAACCTGAAGAAGTTTTAATCACTCAAGGGGCTAGTGGTGCACTATTTGCTGCTTTAGGTGCGATTCTAAACCCTAATGATGAAGTCATTGTTTTTGATCCATCATATGTTGCTTATTACCCAACAATTGCAACATTTAAAGGGGTGCCAGTTACAATTGATACAACACCAGAAGGATTTCAATTATCTTATGAGAAAATTAAAAACGCCATTAGTAAAAAAACAAAAGCTATTATAGTCAACTCACCAAATAACCCAACAGGGGTCATATATAACCAAGAATCATTGAATATTTTAAAACGAGTAATGAATGACCATGATATTTACATAATCACTGATGATGTTTACAATCAGCTAGTTTATGAAGACGCTAGTTTTCTTGTTCAAGATCAAACTTATAAAAACCAGATAATTTACTGCCAAAGTCTATCAAAACCATTTGCAATGACAGGGTGGAGGATTGGTTATATGCTTGCTGATGAGGCAATCATCGAACAAGCAGTTAAAATTCAACAGTTCATGGCTGCTGGAATACCTCCGTTTATCCAAATTGCAACTATTCAAGCATTTAAAACTGATGTTAGACCAATCGTAAAACAATATAAAAGAAACTTGGATGTTGCTAAATCAATTTTAGATGACCACCAAATTCAATATATTGAACCAAAAGGGGCATTTTATTTATTTATAGATGTTTCTAGATCAGGATTGAATTCATGGGAATTTTGCAGGAAATTCTTAGAAGAAGAAAAAGTTGCGGTTGTACCCGGTATCGTATTTTCACAAAACGCAGATTCACATGTTAGGATATCTTTTTGCACTGATTATGAAAAAGTTTCTAAAGGATTGACACGTTTTGCAAAATATTTAACTCGATAGTGGAGGTGTGTTATGAGTACTAAACAAATTCAAAAATCATATGTAGCAATGATTATAGTCCATATTATAATCACACTTGGATTCGCATTAGTTTTTGGAACAAATCATCCATTTTCGTCACAATATATGATTAACGACTTATATCCAATAATTTTATCCAGTGCGACACTATCAACTGTCTTATATGTGTTGGGAGGTTATTTGTTTGTAATTGCAAAAGAAAACAAATACAGACTTATGCGGCATATACTTGTTGCTGTACTTGTTTTTACAGTCATTTTAGGAATAATATGGGCTATTTCAAGAACATTGAGCATCAATGGTGCCCATCGCAATATTTGGTTGTTCTATGTGATATCGAATTATCCATCTGCAATTATTTATAATTCAGTTATTAATTTACATGATTTACATGCACTTGAGCTAGGCTTAACAATTTTGCCACCTGCAATAGGGTTTCCTATTGGTGCGCTCTTACGCTTAGTTTATGAGCCCCAATGGAGGAAAAACCTATGATTGATCGTCTTGCAAAACTCATTAATCCACTTCTTGTTCTTCTTGCGCTCGCTCTTGGACTGATGATTTCAAATTCAATAGTTCCAGATTCTTTACTATCATTAATAAGAAATCTTTTAATTATTGTAGGCCTTTTCGCTTTTGGTATGTTATTATCATATCGAAAAAGACATAATCGATCATGGGTAAAAAAAGTTGTTATTTCCATCATCATGTTTATTATTTTTATTACACAGCTCAATATTGTTCAATTTAACGAATATTTGTCTTTTTTGGATGTTGTAATCAAAAATCAAGCAATCTTATATGGGATAATTGTTTATTGTGGATGGGCGTTCTTCGAATAATATACTACCAAGCCTTACCATAGTAGCACCACATTCAATAGCTAACTTGTAATCAAAACTCATCCCCATAGATAGTGTATCAATGGTTGGGTGAGTTTTTTTATACTGTGAATATATTTCAAATCCCAGCTTAAATGCCATTCTTGTTTCTTCAATATTTTGATTTGTTGGTCCCATTACCATAAATCCACGTAAATTAATGTTATCTGTTTTTAATGTATATTCGACTAACGTAGTAATATCTTGGATTTTACAACCATGTTTTGTTGGCTCATTTAAAGTGTTGATTTGGATTAAAATATCTATAGATAAATTTGCTTTTACTAGGTGCTTGTTTATAACTTCAAGTAATTCAATTGAATCTACTGTTTGTATCATAGTGCAGTGTTGAATTACTTTTGAAACTTTATTTTTTTGTAAATATCCTATGAAATGCCATTCCCAAGGTTGATTAGGTTTACATTTTAAAAGAAGCTCCTGAACTCGGTTTTCACCAAAAATTCGGACTCCATCCTTATATAAAGCCTCTATTTCGTCTATATTTCTATTTTTTGTAACTCCAACACATATTGCTTTTGTTTTTATGGACTTAATGAATTCTTCTCTATTTATC
>CAYGIY010000091.1:0-5786 GCA_964350055.1 uncultured Erysipelothrix sp. | reverse complement strand
TTTTATATAAAAAGTCAAACTTAAGTTTGACTACTCTTGATCAACCATATTTTCACCAACTACTTTAACTTTGACAATTCCATTGAGATTACTAAAATCTTGTAGTAAATTGAAGTAGCGATCCATGTTTCTCATTCTAGGATTCAGTGTAATAAGAATATAATGTAAATTCCCATCTTCATGGAAATCACTCCCCATAAATTGTACTTTATCAACAAATACACTGCGTTTATCTGCTAAATCCTGATACACTCCTAAATCAGAGTTTTTTGTTTGAATAAAAACACGTTTTGTATCAATTCGATTAATAAGCCAACCACCTTCGATGATATTTGCAAATCGGAGCAAAATATAGATTAAAAATGTAGTAGCAATAGCCCCAGAATAAAAACCAATTCCTGCAGCAATACCGATTGTACCGACACTCCATAAACTTGCTGCTGTTGTAAGGCCTTTTACAGAACCACGACTTTGAATAATTGTTCCAGCACCTAAAAACCCAATTCCACTAATGATTTGTGCGCCTAAACGGGCTGGATCTGGTGCACCAAAACTTGTGGCATACTCAAGATAGATAAATTCTGAAGTGAGCATAACAAGTGCTGAGGCTGTACCAACGAGTGCATGCGTTCTTAACCCTGCTGCTCGGCTTTTTTTAGATCGGTCATAACCAATCCACCCAGACAAAATCAATGCCACTATTAAACGTAAACCATAATCCAGATAAATTTGATATTCTTCCATATTCTCCTCTATTTTCTAATATATTCTACAATTTTTTGCAATTGCTTGCGGTCTTTTTGGTGACGGTTAGGATCTTTAAACTCAACCTTGGGATAGCCTAATGCTAATATTTGTGCAATTTCCATATTTTTTGATAATCCCAGTAAATCGCGAATCGGTTCTGGTTTGAAAAAATTAACCCAAACAGATCCAATATCCATCTCTGTTGCAGCAAGCATCATGTGTGTAATCACAACACTGGTATCAATCAACCCTGAGTTGTTCGTATTAACTGACGTTTTAAAAATCT
The DNA here is from genome assembly GCA_964350055.1 of uncultured Erysipelothrix sp. Classification (GTDB taxonomy): domain Bacteria; phylum Bacillota_I; class Bacilli_A; order Erysipelotrichales; family Erysipelotrichaceae; genus UBA6182. Next base: position 4,753 of record CAYGIY010000091.1, on the reverse strand, counting down.
TATCGCGATCATACACGACAACCAACACCAATGGCGCGTTATAGATTTGTGCATCATTAGATAATTGATGAATCACTTCCTCTTGATCACATACATAAATCATAAAGTTTTGCGTATTGCCATTAGTCGGTGCAACACGAGCTGCTTCAAAAATGATGGCTAATTGTTCTTCTTTAATTGGGACTTTTAAAAACGAACGCGTAGAACATCGTTTTTTGGCTAAAGATAGAAAATCCATAGTTGTTCACCTTTACTCTATTTTAACAAAGGTTGGTACCGTTTACAAATTTAAAGGGCTTTTACAAGCCCTTTTCTGAAATTACTACTGAAATCTTTGGAATGATTTGCTTCTTTCGTGAAACCACGTGCTCAATAAAGATATCTTCATCTTTAATAACCAATGGATATGCTTCCTCAACAATCCATTTTTCTTTACCAGCAAAATACATAATGGATCCATTTTTCTCAATTGAAGTAAATATCATGAGTAATAAATCCAATTTCTCTTCAACACAATACGTTTCCATTTCCTGTATTAATTGCGGTTTAATTGCTTTTAACTCATCCAAGTTATAAATATTCACTTGACCAAGTCTAAAGCGTAAATTCGAAATCGTGTATTCTTTAATATCATGTTCAATAATTTCATACATCGAGCGATTTTTAAGGTTAGCACCCATTGAGAACAGCTCTTTTGCAAAAGTTTCAATATCGATTTCTGCTATTTCTGCTAATTGCTTAGAAACAATCAAATCAATTTGAGTGGTCGTGGGTGAGTTAAAGTTCAAAGTATCGGAAATCATCGCACCAAGTAACAAACCTGCTAGTGGTTTAGGTATCTCAATTTGATACTCATGAAACATCAATGCAACAATCGTAGATGTTGAGCCGACAAGTTGGTTTCTAAACATGATGGGATTTGATGTTTGAATGTCACCAATTCGATGATGGTCAATTATTTCGAGTATTTCTGCATCCATGACATTTTCAACGCTTTGTGACACTTCATTATGATCCACTAAAATCAAGTTTTTATTGTTGCTATTTAAGACATGGTATCGCGAAACAAGCCCAAATACTCTACCTTTATCATCAACTACTGGATAAGCACGATATCTTGTTTTTGCAATCTTCTTAGCCACTTCATTAACGTACTCCAGTTTATTAAATGTAACTAAATCTTTAGTCATCACATCTTTAATGGGTGATGAGAAAAACAGGTAACGCGCTGTATTAAGTGTTCCATGTCCAGAAAGAATCACGGCACATCCTGTTTCTTGTGCTGCTTGAATTACAGCTGGTGATATTGAATTTGCCCAAACAACGACTAAACATGCAGCTTCTTTTGCTATAACTTCAAGCTGCGCTTGTGTATCATTGCCTACAATTACAAGCCGATCCTTCAATTCATAATTATCAAGTTTCGATGCAGCAATTGCGATGATGCTAACTTTCCCGTTTAAACGTGTTTGTTCTGGTGCATGTACTAATTTGCCTTTGATTGTTTTACTAATGTATTCAATTGGTGTCTTTTTTAGTAACTCAATACTTTTGGCTGTGTCACCCATTGCCACTTGAGCAAGATTTGAGTTTGTAACCATACCCAAAATCATCCCTTTGTCATCAACAACAATGAGTGCTTGTTTATTGTTTTGAACTAATAAATTATATGCTTCAAATATTGTTGTCTCTAAAGCAATCGTAATTGCCTCATCCATTTCAATCTCATATAATTGGCTACGAGCATCATCAAGATAGATTGGTTTTCTAAACCCAAATTTCTCTAAGAGATAGTCAGTCTCATGATTAACGTCCCCTAATCGACAAGCAATAGCATTAAACCCCAATTGTTTTTTAAGTTCAGCATACCCTATCGCTGCACATATTGAATCACTATCAGGATGACGATGCCCAACGACATAAACCAAATCATTACTTGTGAATCCATTTTTCATAAGCACACCCCGTTCTATTGATTGCATCAGTAAAATACAAATATCATGTATTACGACAATCATGTGAAACTACATTATTTTATTACTAACATTATTTTACAACGCAAGTTATAAAAAGACAACGCGACATCTATTACTATTTTAATGTGCTAGTTGCAATATGCATCACATCCCATGTTGATGCAAATGGTGGTGCATAACCAAAATCTAACAATGAAAAGCGATCAGCCGTCATTTGTTGATCAATTGCGACAACAAATGGGTTTAATCTTAATGCCACATTCTTTTTACCAATCAATTGAGCACCAAGCAACACACGTGTTTTTTTATCTGCTATTACTTTTATAGTAACATCCGTTGGATTTGGATAATACCCAGCATGATCTTCAGAGGTAATCGTTGATGTAATCACATCAAGCCCCAACTCAAGTGCTTCTTTTTCACTAAACCCTGTTTTAGCAACTTCCAAGTCAATGACTTTAATCATAGCTGATCCTAGTCCTTGTTTAAATTCTTTGTCTTGTCCAGCTAAAATTTCTGCCAATGTTCGTCCTTGTTTATTCGCATTGGTTCCAAGTGGAATATACGCTGGTTTGTTTGTCAATGCATGAACAATTGCTGAACAATCACCCGCTGCATAAATATCTTTAATACTTGTTTCCATTTTTGAGTTGGTTATAATGGCACCATTTTTTAACATCTCAATTTTAGTGTCTTTTAAGAAATTGGTATTTGGTCGTATTCCCACTGACATGACAATCAAATCTGCATTAATAGATTCTCGATCTGTTTCTATTTCTAGATGATTGCCTTGTTCATAAATAGCTGTTACTGACTGATTAAGATAAAGTTTGACACCTTTTTCTTTTAAATGGTCTGCTACTATGTTTGAAAACTCAAAATCAAAGGTTGCCAATACTTCCGGTAGTCTTTCAATGATACTTACTTTTTTATTTCGGGTGACAAATGCTTCTGCAAGTTCAATACCGATATACCCACCACCAATAATAGCAACATGGTTTGCGACATCCCCTGCTTTTTTCAACTTTTCTCCATCTTCGAGTGTTTTCAATGTGAACACTTTTGGATGATCAATCCCTGGGATTGGTAACATTATGGGAGATGCCCCTGTTGCAATCACCAAGCGATCATAAGTATCCACGATTTCTTTTCCTTGATGAATGATGGTGATTTCTTTTTTATCAGGATTAACATTTACCACTTCATGTTCGATATAAACATCAATACCTGCTTTTTTAAAGTCTTTGACAGAACGAATCCTCATACGATTAATATCATTGTTCTCATTTGAAACATAATACGGTAAGCCACAAGCTCCATATGATACTTCATTTGTTTTTTCATAGACAATGATTTTTTCTTCAGGGCACTCTCTTTTTAGCTTTGCTGCGGTACTCATGCCCGCAGCAACACCACCAATAATAACAGTTTTCATAGATTTACCTCATTTATTATTATAACATGTGTGAACAATATCGATAGAATAATTGACTATCTTACCTTGGTTTGAGAAAATGACTTAGAGGTCATCACATGAACACTAAACAAGCACAAGCATTAATCAAAGAATTTTGTAAACAACGTGATTGGGATCAGTTTCATGATCCAAAAGAACTAGCAATTGGCATGTCCACAGAAGCTAATGAATTACTCTCGTTATTTCGTTTTTTAGATAAACAACAAACTCTGGAGGCACTTACTAACAAAAGAGAACTCATCGAAGATGAGTTGATGGATGTTTTATTCTTTGTACTACGCTTTGCTCAACGATATGATGTGAATATCGAAGAAGCATTTATGCGTAAAATGGCAAGCAATGATGAAAAATATCCTGTTGATTTGGTTAAAGGTAAAAATAAGAAATACAATGAATACTAAAAATCTCAAATCATTCTTGATCTGAGATTTCATGAACATCAACTAAGACAGCATGGACAATGATACGGCCATTATCAACATCATAATTACATGATACAAGTGTAAGCACATGATCTGCTTCAGATGTATCAGTATTGATACGATATCTTGACTGTGATTTATAATAACTAATCAATGATTGCACATCACGATTATTAGCCGGTATTTCCAATCCAGTTTTAGTTGCATCAACTAAGTATGCAGAGAAAATCTGATAAGTGCGATAGCCAGTTAACGTACGAATGGAAATCGTTTCATGACCACTTATAAATGATTGATTCTTGTATTTATCAAGTACTCGAAACATCGTACCATCGCGCATAGAGTGACCATAGATCACCGTATGGTGATCTGAATAATCAGGCTTGTTGCGATAATCCATAAATATCGCACCATGTTTAATTTTTCGACGTCTAAAATTATGTCGCAAATAATAATCATTGTCATTGCCTAATACAATCGGATAATTAATGTTTGTTCCTTTAATCTCAATCCATCCAACATAATCTTCATTAATGCCAAAAAATTCTTCATTGATTCGTTTAATCGAAATAGCTAATTTTTCTTTATCTGAAAGCTGGTCTTCAATTGGAATCATGTTTTCAATGATTTGCGTATTCAGATCATTGAGTTCACTATTTGCTGCTTTGCTTTGTTGTGTGAGATAATACTCCCATCCAAAAAAACCAAGTGATGCAACGATTAGTATATACCCAATGGCTCGAATAACTTTACGTTTGTTTATTTTCATATATCAATTATAGCAAATTTAAAAACTAGTTTCTCTATATTTGAACCATAAATTTCTTATCAACATCAAATCATTAATCTATTGAAAAGATTTGTAAACACATGAGTTA
>CAYGIY010000090.1:0-5950 GCA_964350055.1 uncultured Erysipelothrix sp. | reverse complement strand
CCATTAATATTAATCATATATACCATTTTCTATAAACTATTCAAAATCGATAAAAGTTTATGGAAACATGCCAGTGTCGAAGAGGCACTTCGAGTTGCTCTTATGCTGATAGTTGTTTTTGTCATAACTTATGGCATTATGGAGTTTTACTTTGATGCTACTTTACCTCGAAGTATTTATCCCATTGCCTTTTTAATTAGTTTGTTCACCATGGAGTTTGGACGCTTTATGTATCGCATTTATCGCTTGGTGGTCAACCAAGGCAATAATAACAAACACAAACAAAGAACCTTGATTGTTGGAGCAGGTGAAGCAGGGCTTATGCTGCTAAATGAAATGCTCTATAACAAACGCTACAACAATCACATCATCGGCTTTATCGATGATGATAAAGCTAAAAAAGGGAAGCTCATTCGCAACTACCCAGTATTAGGCACTGTCAATGATATAAACGAACTAGTTGTTTCACAGCGTATTGAAGTAATCTTTATCGCATTACCAAGTGCATCCTTAAAACGACAACGCGAGATTGTGGATGTGTGCTATCAAACCCAAGTCAATGTTCAAATCCTTAGAGGCTCTAAAGAGTTACTCACTTCCGCAAACTTAGTTAAAAACATTCAACCCATTGATATCGAAGACATCTTAGGACGTAAAGAAATCCAACTAAACAACGATCAAATTAAAGACTTAGTCACTGATCAAGTTGTACTCGTAACAGGAGCAGCAGGATCTATTGGTAGTGAGCTGTGTCGACAGCTCATTGACTATAAGCCACAAAAACTAGTCATGATTGATATAAGTGAAAACAGTTTGTATGACTTTCTTTCAGAAATCAAAATCAAACAATACAACGGTCGCATCAATGGTGTTACAGAGTATGTACCACTAGTTGCTGATATCACGGATACTGTGGGCATTGATCAAATCTTTGCCACACACAAACCATGCATTGTCTTTCATGCCGCAGCTCATAAGCATGTACCACTGATGGAAGATGTACCCCATCAAGCCATAAAAAACAACATCCTAGGCAGTAAAGTGCTTATGGATACCTCAATTAGATATCACGTAGACACGTACGTCTCCATATCAACCGATAAAGCAGTAAATCCAACCAATGTCATGGGAGCAACCAAACGCTACATTGAAAAAATGATTCAAGCCTACAAAAAAGTAGATCAAACACGTTTTGTTGCGGTACGCTTTGGCAATGTTCTTGGTTCTAATGGTAGTGTTATTCCACTATTTAAACGACAAATAGAATCAGGTGGACCCATTACCATCACGCATAAAGACATCGTACGATACTTTATGACCATACCGGAAGCAGTTTCACTTGTACTACAATCAGCAACCTATGGCAAAGGTGGTGAAATCTTTGTCTTAGACATGGGTGAACCTGTGAAAATTGTTGAGTTAGCTGAGAAAATGATCATGTTATCAGGCATGCGACCTTATGAAGACATTCCAATTATCTTTACAGGATTAAGACCAGGAGAAAAACTCTTTGAAGAACTCATGCAAAACTGTGAGGAACTCGGTAAAACACCAAATGAAAGCATCTTTGTTGCCAAACCAAGCACATTTAAAATGGAGAAGATTAATAAGGATATCCTAGAGTTTGAAAGAATCGTAAAACAAGTACCACCTAAATACGAAATCAAACGCTTCCTTCAACAAAGTGTTTCAACCTATAAACCAACCAAACCCAAACCAGTAGTCACAGAGGCAATCTCACCATGAATGACAAAACATGGCATGTGCTGTTTGTTAGAGGTGGTAAAGAAGAATTGGTAAAAAATCAAATCAACAAATACCAAGAGATCAATGCATTTTTACCAAAAGTAGTGAAAGTATACAAACGCAACAACAAAGTCATTAAAGAAGAAAAACTACTCTTTAGAAATTATGTCTTTATTCAAACGGTTCTTGATTACAAGAAGTTTCATGAACTACTTCAAATCAACATCAAACCCATCCAAGGATTTCTCAAAGTGCTTCAACACAAAGAAGCACAACTTGAGACACTACACCCGCATGAGAAAGAATTTCTCATTAAATTCACAAACGAAGACTTTGTCTTAGAAGAATCAATCGGGTTTATTGAAAACGACAAGGTCATCATCACAGAAGGTCCTCTCAAAGGACATGAAACAATGATTAAAAAGATTGATCGCCACAAACGTACTGCTCTAATTTCCTTAAGTCTCTTTGGACTAGAACAAGATGTCGTGGTAGGATTAGAAGTAGTAAGAAAAATATAAACAGAACATAGATTTAATGGTTGCAGGGGGCACCTTAAATCTATGTTTGATTATAAAACAGTACGCTGCGGAATCCCCGTCTGTGGGGAGAGGTGCGTGCTTTTTTGTTAGAAAAAGAGTTTTAAATGTATCTTACTGAAAATAGATAATTAAAGCACATGTTCTCATAAAGTGAGTTGTTTAATTAAACCAATTAACTAGTTGTTAGTATTTTGGATTTATCATTTTATTACATAAACTTAGAATAAGGAAGGATGGTGGAGCATGACTGATCATAAAGCAAATAACATAAACAAAAAAATATGGTTAGCTTCACCACACATGAGTGATGAAGGTTATGAAATGGAATATGTTCAAGAGGCCTTTGATACAAACTGGATTGCTCCTTTAGGGCCAAATGTTGACAATTTCGAAAAAGAGTTTGCTGCTAAGATAGATTCAAAACATGCTGCAGCTTTAACGACAGGAACAGCAGCGATTCATTTAGCTCTTAGAGCACTTGGAGTAGGTGAAGGTGATATTGTACTCTGTCCAACCCTTACTTTTTCAGCTACCGCTAATCCAATCATTTATCAAAATGCAACTCCTGTTTTTATAGACAGTGATTATAAAACATGGAATATAGATCCAATTGCATTAGAGTTCGCCTTAAAAAGATACAGTCACAAAGTGAAAGCTGTTTTAGTTGTTCATTTATATGGGCTTTCAGCTGACATGGATAAGATTATATCTTTATGTGAGAAGTATAATGTGCCAATTATTGAAGATGCAGCAGAATCTTTAGGAACATATTATAAAGGCAAACATACTGGAACTTTTGGTGAGTTTGGTGTGTTTAGTTTTAATGGAAACAAAATTATAACAACTTCAGGTGGTGGCATGCTTGTTTCTGATGATCAAGAGAAAATCAACAAGGTTAAATTTTGGTCTACACAGTCTCGAGATGTAGCAAGGCATTATCAACATAGTGAATTAGGATTCAATTACCGTATGAGCAATGTCGTTGCTGGTATTGGAAGAGGACAACTCAAAGTCTTAGACCAAAGAGTGGCAAAGAAAAAGTATATATTTGAGTTTTATAAAAGAGAGCTTAGTGAGTTAGAGGGTGTGGACTTTATGCCAATCAATGACTGGAACGAGCCAAACTACTGGTTAAGTGTAATGACATTGAAGAGTTCAATAAGACCATTAGATGTAATGGAAACTTTGGAGAAAGAGAATATTGAATCAAGACCAGTCTGGAAGCCGATGCATATGCAGCCGTTCTTTGCTGAGTATGATTATATTGGTGGAGATGTAAGTAAGAATCTCTTTGAGAACGGTGTATGCTTGCCAAGTGATACGAAGATGACGGATGAAGATCTTAAGAGAATATGTGGAATTATAAAGAGACTTTGGTCCAAATAAGAAGTAGGTGCTAACAGATGCAGAGTCGAATTAAAGAAGATATAAAACCGAGTATAGGCATTTATCGAAGATTTCTCAAGAGACCAATGGATTTCATTTTATCTTTAATCGCAATTATCGTTTTTAGTCCTGTGCTTATAATCGTTGCGACTCTTGTTAGGCTGAAGCTTGGTAGTCCCGTGTTGTTTAAGCAGAAAAGACCTGGGCTTAATGAGAAGATATTTACGATGTATAAGTTCAGAACCATGACAGATGAAAGGGACGAGAATGTTGAGCTACTTCCAGACAGTGTAAGATTAACAAAGTTTGGTAGGATGCTTAGATCCACATCATTAGATGAACTGCCCGAACTGTTCAATATTCTTAAAGGTGATATGAGTATTGTTGGGCCTAGACCTCTACTTATTCAATATTTAGAACATTACAATGACCATCAAAAACGAAGACATGAGGTAAGACCAGGTCTTTCAGGACACGCTCAAGTCAATGGGCGTAATGCCATCAGCTGGGTAGATAAGTTCAATCTTGATGTTGAGTATGTAGATCATGTTAGTTTTATTGGTGATTGGAAGATTATTTTTCTAACTCTAAGAAAGGTGTTTGTTAAGGAAGGTATTAATTCAGATACATCGGTTACGATGGAGCCATTTAGCGGAAGTAAAGTAGACAGTTAATTAGAAATACAATCATACATTAATTCAGAGAGGAATGTACTGATCATGAAAGAAAAATTGATAATAGTTGGTGCGAGTGGACATGGAAAAGTTGCCGCTGACATTGCAATAAAAATGAGTAAGTGGCAAAGAATCGCATTCCTCGATGATGATGAGTCTATTGAGATATCTATGGGGTTAGAAGTCATTGGTAAGACTGCTGATGCTTTGACGTATAAAGATGAAGCTGATTTCTTTGTTGCTATAGGAAGGAATGCTATAAGGGAGAAGATACAAGAGAAACTAATTGAGCAAGGATTAAATGTAGTTAGTTTGATTCATCCCAGTGCTGTTATTGGTACTGATGTTGAGATAGGTGTTGGAACTGTTGTTATGGCAGGAACTGTGATTAACAGCTCCACTAGAATCGGTAAAGGATGTATTATCAATACGAGTTCTAGCTTGGATCATGACAATGTCGTAAAAGATTTTGTGCATGTTTCCCCAGGAGTTAGGATTGCAGGGAACGTAAGTATAGGTGAAGGAACATGGATAGGAATTGGAAGTGTTATAAGCAATAACGTGAACATCTGTAGTGGTTGCAAAGTGGGTGCAGGGGCTTTGGTGATTAAGGATATTGCTGAACCTGGAACATATGTTGGGGTTCCGGCCAAAAAAGCAGATTAATTTTTTGTGAAGGAGAAAATAAATGGGATTACTCATAAAGGTCTTATTTTTCATAAGCGGATTTACCATAGTCTGGGCAATGGTTGGGTATCCTTTGTCGTTAAAGTTGATTGGAAAGCTCTACAAATCAAGAAAGCTTGAAAAAAACTATAGTCATCAACCTGCTGTAACTGTAATGATTGTAGCTCACAATGAAGAAAAAGTAATTCACGAAAAGCTTAAAAATATCCTTGAGTTGGAATACCCAAAGGAGAAAATCGAATTTGTAGTTGCCTCTGATAATAGCACTGATAAGACGAATAGTATTGTCAGGGAGTATATATTTAAAAATCCGGAATATGATATTAGACTTTTTGAAGTTAAAGCCCGCAAGGGTAAGACAAATGCACAAAATGAAACCCAAAAGACTGTTAAAACAGATTTCCTTGTCATGACAGATGCAAATTCAATGATGGATAAGAACGCAGTAAGAGAACTAATGGCTGCATTTACATCAGATGATATCGCATATGTTTCTGGAAGGCTATCAATCATTAATCAAAGCGCAAGTGATGTCAGCAATGCAGAAGCGAGCTATTGGGATAGCGATTTGGCTACTCGTGAGATTGAAGGGAGAATTCAAACTATAACGGCTGGAAATGGAGCATTATATGCTTGCAGAACAATTGATTATTATGACTTTGACCCTATCCAATGCCATGACAGTGCAATGCCTCCACTATATGCTTTAGAAGGGAAAAGGGCTATTGCGAATCATGATGCAATAGCATATGAAAAAGCTGGAGAAGTAATAGAGGATGAATTTGGACGCAAAGTGAGGATGAACAGAATATTGCTTAAGCATATTTTACCCGACATCAGAATCCTCAATATATTTAAGTATAAATGGTTCTCCTATTTTTATTTCGGTCACAGATCTTGTCGTTATCTATTTTG
>CAYGIY010000089.1:4882-5957 GCA_964350055.1 uncultured Erysipelothrix sp. | reverse complement strand
ATTGTATTGTTTGCTGGTGTATTACATGTCATTGTTTTAGTGTTCACTCTAGCCAGTCAAGAAAACATCAAGCAATTGTATTTAACTAATGCACAAATGACACAATCGATTCAACAATATGGACTACTCACGAGCATGCGAATTGATGTGCGCGAGTATGCTAAAGACATTCTTCCATTTTTAGAACCAAATCCACAGACAATTCCTACAATTGACTTACCTGATAATCCATTACCACCAACAGATCCTGATGTTTTGTACAACAAGTTATCTATTGACTGGGATAAACTCAAACGAAGCACTTCTGATGATGTTTTATTGAACATGCATGATTACTTCAGTAAACAACAACCATCTAACCAAAACGAGTACACTGGCTTATTTAAAGATATGAATCTAATCGTTATCACTGCTGAAGCCTATTCTCATTATGCAGTACATCCTGAGGTAACGCCGACACTTTATCATATGGCAAATCATGGAATCGTATTTGAGAATTTCTACAATCCTGTCTGGGGAGTAAGCACATCTGATGGTGAATATGTCGTATTGACAGGTCTAATCCCTAAAAGTGGTGTGTGGAGTCTAGCGGCCTCAAGTACCAACAACATGATGCTTACTTATGCACGCCAATTAGAGAGTATTGGATACCATAACATGGCATTTCATAATCATACATACACCTATTATAGACGGCATCTATCACATCCAAATCTTGGCTATGACTACATTGGTGTTGGTAATGGTCTAGAGCTGAGCAGGGTATGGCCACCATCCGATTTAGAGATGATGGAACAAACAGTCCCAATGTATGTTAACCAAACGCCATTTCACACTTATTACATGACAGTATCAGGACATCAGTTTTATACATGGACTGGTAACATGATGGCCTATAAAAACCGTGATGTTGTTGCGGGATTGCCATATAGTGAACATGTAAAAGCATACATGGCAACACAAGTTGAGCTTGACCTTGCACTTGAAAACTTACTTAATCAACTCAAAGCTGCCGGTCAATATGAAAACACAGTTATTGTTATTAGTGCTGATCATTATCCATATGGATTAACAC
>CAYGIY010000089.1:0-4872 GCA_964350055.1 uncultured Erysipelothrix sp. | reverse complement strand
AACTAAAAATAATATAATTATGAGAACAATAAAATTAACACATGATGAAATTGAGGAGCTAGCAAAACAATCAATCGATCCAATTATGGAGTTGCATCGCTCCAGTTTAATTATTTATCATCCCTTAATTGATCCAATCTATGTTTCTGATGTTACCTCCAGTTTAGACATATTACCGACGATTTCTAATTTATTTGGGTTAGCATATGATTCTCGTCTATTAATGGGCCGCGATGTGTTTTCCGATACGTCGCCATTGGTGATTTTCACAGATAGAAGTTTCATGATTGAAGAAGGACGTTATTTTACTAAATCAAAAAAATTCGAACCCCATCCAGGATTCGATTCCATTGATCAGTCACAACTCAACCAATTAATTCAACAAGTGAATGCTAAGTTTTACTATTCCACTCAAATACTTGATTATGATTATTATGATGTGATTTTTGATGCTATTGTAAGTGATTTGCCTCCAAGTGAGGCAGAAGAAGATTGATTGTTATTTTCGACTTAAGATTGATTTAACAATCGCTTCATCAGGATCGATAAAAATAGATTGATATTGACCAACTGCCACTTTTCCTTTAGGTGCTTGCGGGATTTTTTTGATTTGTGATATTGTAGCAATCATCACTTCAACAGAAGATGAGTGCCTTGCCTTTGAATAATAAGCAGCCAACATTGCCCCAGCACGTATGTGTTTTTCAGCAAGTGGAAGTTCACTAGAAATCACAACATGAGCGCCATGATGATGGCGCGTATGAAACCATGTATCTTTTTTTCTTGCACATGTGAATGTCACATAATCATTTTGAATGTTGTTTTTTCCGATGTAAATAACAGTGTGCTGGTCAAATTTAACTTCCATGTAGGATGGTTTTTGTTTTTTAGTTTGCTTTTTTTGTTTTTGTTGATAAAAGTATCCACTTTTTGTTAATTCATCTTTAATTTCCAATGCGTCTGATACATCACAATAACTCAATTGATCTTCTAGTTGTGTGAAGTAGTCAATTTTTTCTTGAGCCAATGCGATTTGATTGGTAATATGAGGCACAGAGCTCACTTGTTTTTGATACTTCTTATAGAAAAGTTGTCCGTTTTGAATAGCATTTAATTTTGGGTCAAGCGGGATTGTTATTTTTGAAGTTTGATCAAATGTATCCAATACAACTTCTTGAGCACCTTTAGGAATCTGTGATGCATAGGTAAAACAATAATCACCTAATTCTTTATACAGATAAGCATCATCAGCACTTGAGCATGCTTTTTCTAACTTCTCTTTTTTTGTTATGGCTTTTTTAAGCTCTCTTTTAATTATTTTTTCTAAATCACTTGTGACATCTTTGACACGTTTTTTGTGATCCAATGATTGATACACTTGATTCAGTCCTTGGTGTAATTCAAATTGTTCAAATGATAAACCTGTATGTAGTAATGGAATTGCGTGGAAAATTGTGGGTTTTTCATTAGCAACATAAAGATAATCACTGGTTAATAATTGATTAAGGATGTCATCAAAAAGTTCACCATTTCTAATTCTATGAGAGACTTCTCGTGCTAAAACGGGAGAAAAACCTTCATAGAGCTCAAGTAGCTGATCACTTTCTCCTGTATAGTCTAACGGACTTTTTTTATTTAGTGATTCTACTTCAATGTATTGAGCGGTAGGAACAATGATTCGTTTGCTGTTTTGATAGGGTGGAATTCGATAAAGTGCATCAATTACTTTATTATTTTCATCAATTAAGATCATGTTTGCGTATTTACCCATTAATTCAATGGCGATGATCATGCTTTTCTCTTCAAATAAATCGTTGTGATAACCAATTTGCATTTTAACCACACGATCAAAACCAAACTGATTCATGGCCAATATTTTTCCACCTTCACAGTATTTTTTTAGCAACATTAAAAAATTAGTTGAAATACTACTTTTTTCATCTAGTTGATTCATTAAATGAAGTCGGTTTGTTTGAGCATGCATAGAAACGTATAAGAGAACTCTTTTTTGATTAAAACAATGAAAAACAATCTCACTGTCGGATAACTGTGAGACTTTATTTATCTTTAAAGGCAATTGTTCTTTGATTGCCATAACGTAACGATTCAGTAAAATACCATCAATAGCCATTGCTCATCTCCTTTTTGGTATTATATCACATTGACAAGCTATGCTTGCTTCTGTATGATGTTAAAAAGGAATTGAATCATGAAAAAAGGATTATTGATTGTACTAAGCGGTCCTAGTGGGGTGGGAAAAGGAACGATTCGTGAACTGTTTATTTATAAACCTGAGTTAAATATTACATTTTCTATTTCGATGACTACACGAAAGCAACGAGAAAATGAGATTGATGGTGTCCATTATAAGTTTGTCGATGAGGCACGTTTTTTAGATGCTATTGAAAACAATGAGTTGTTGGAATACGCACAATTTGTTGGAAATTACTATGGAACACCAATGGATGAAGTGGAACGACTTCGAAATAGCGGAAAAAATGTTCTGCTTGAAATTGAAGTTCAAGGTGCTTTGCAAGTAAAAGAACGATGTCCTGATGCACTCATGATTTTTGTTGTACCTCCAAGTATGGGGGAGTTGCGTCGCCGTATTCTCAATCGCAAGACAGAATCAGAAGATGTGATTCAACAACGTTTAGCAAAAGCACAAAAAGAAATGGAACTAACAGGGCAATACAAGTATGTGGTGTGTAATGATGACCCACAGCTTGCTGCGGATATCATCAGCGTGATTATTGCCAGACATAACGAAACGATTCTTGAGTAATCGTTTTTTCATTCGAGGACTTTACAATGCAGCTAATACAAGTTTGGGTTGAACATAAGATGCCGATGATTGAAGCATTGACATATCAATGTCATTTTTCAGTTGAAAAAGGAATGCGTGTGCTTGTACCACTACAACAACGTCAAGTCGTAGGACTTGTGTGTGCTGTTAAAGTGACCTCACCACAAGGATTTACACTTAAACATGTCATTAAAGTATTAGATGAACAACCAGTGTTTTCAGATGAACAATTTGAGTTATTATTTGAGGTTATCGATCAAACACTAAGTGATCCAATCACGGTTGCTAAAACAATGTTACCCACACTTCTCAAACCAAAAACATCGCAAGCTTCAGTTGTCTATGAAGATTGGGTAAGATTAAACTCAACGACAAATGTTAGCCAAACAAAACGACAAACAGAAATCGTTGATTTATTAAATGAAAAAGGCGAGATGCGATATCAAGCGTATCGACAAGTTGCAAAGTCTCTGAGTTTGAAACTGATAGAGATGGGTGTGGTCGAGCGATTTAAAAAAGAAAAATCATATCAAAGAGAA
The DNA here is from genome assembly GCA_964350055.1 of uncultured Erysipelothrix sp. Taxonomy (GTDB): domain Bacteria; phylum Bacillota_I; class Bacilli_A; order Erysipelotrichales; family Erysipelotrichaceae; genus UBA6182. The sequence goes on along the minus strand of CAYGIY010000089.1, from coordinate 1,527 downwards.
AGACAACCTGTTAGTGAAACATTTAAACGACTGACACCAGATCAGAAAGTTGCGTATCAATCAATTGATTTAGATAATCACTCAACTTATTTATTGTATGGGACAACAGGTAGTGGCAAAACAGAAGTGTATATGCATCTGGTAAGAGATTGTCTTAATCAAGGGAAAAGTGTGTTTGTTTTAGTACCTGAAGTTGCTTTAACCCCCCAAATGATTCAACGTTTTGAGTCAAGATTTGATGCTCCCATTATTATTTATCACTCTAATTTAAGTGATAATCAACGATACTACCAATACCAATGTGTATTAGATGAAACTCCTAAAATTATCATTGGAACACGCTCTTCAATCTTCTTACCGGTGCAATCCATTGGTTGTATTATTTTAGATGAAGAACATGATCTAAGTTTCAAACAAAATGTAGCACCTTTTTATCATGCGCGTGACGTTGCTTTATTTAAAGCAAATAAAGCGAATTGTCCTTTAGTTTTAGGAAGTGCAACTCCAAGTTTAGAAAGCTATGCCCGGGCATTAAAAGGAGTTTATCAATTACTCACGTTACCACATCGTATTAATGAAAAGATGGCAGAAATCACGATTGTTGATATGCAACAAGCAATAAGAAAACAAAAAACGATACATCTTAGTGAACCATTAATTGATGCAATCCAAAAACGATTAGAGCGAAAAGAGCAAGTGATACTACTACTTAATCGCCGTGGGTATTTACCAAGTATTCAATGCAGTCAGTGTTATGAAATAGCCATGTGTCGTTATTGTGATGTTCCGTTGACATACCATAAAGAAGATAAAAAACTACATTGTCATGGCTGTGGACAGGTGTATCATCATTACGAGTGCACTCATTGCCATCATCACTCATTTATGGGAAGTGGTCTTGCAACTCAAAGATTACAAGAATCCGTTGCACATCTATTTAAAAATGCCAAGGTAGGGCGATTGGATTATGACACAACAAAAATAAAAGACGGTCATCAAATTATTTTAGATGATTTTGCCAATGGTCATTATGATATATTGATTGGGACTCAAATGGTTGCAAAAGGATTGGATATTCCCAATGTCACATTAGTTGGCATTCTATATGCAGATGCTGCACTTTCAAGACATGATTATCATGTTAATGAAACAACCTTTGCCATGATAAGTCAAGCTGCGGGAAGAAGTGGACGTCATGATAAAGCAGGTGAAGTGATTGTTCAAGCATTTGATGTGAATCATTATGTGCTAAAGGCAGTTCATAACCATGATTATGATTTGTTTTTTAAACATGAAATGCATTATCGAAAACAGGCACAACTACCACCTTATGTGTATTTAATATCGGTAATCTTTGTTCATAAAAATCAAGCTAAATGTTATCATAGCGCTATTGATATTAAAGAGAAGAGTGAACATGCAAATTTGCATTGTTTAGGACCAATCGATATTGGTAAATCGAATAATCTATTTCGATATCGTTTAGTTTATAAATCTAAAGATTTAAGTCAATTAAAAGCTCAACTT
>CAYGIY010000088.1:0-5962 GCA_964350055.1 uncultured Erysipelothrix sp. | reverse complement strand
GTTTTATTGGTATGACTATTTTCAACTGGCCATATGCGTTATTAATTAGTGTTATCATAGGGATTACAAATATGATTCCTGTTTTTGGACCGTTTATTGGTGCAATCCCATCAATCTTTATTCTTTTCATTGTTAATCCAATGTACACATTATGGTTTGCATTGTTCATCTTGGTTTTACAACAAATTGATGGTAATATCATTGGACCATTGATTCTAGGTGATTCGATGGGACTACCTAGTTTGTGGATTATGTTTGCAATTATTGTTGGAGGAGGCTTTTTTGGAATTATTGGAATGTTCTTAGGTGTTCCTGTTTTTGCAATTATTTATGTCATCGTTAAAGAAATCGTCAGTCAAAGACTTATACAAAAAGATATTGAAATGGATTGAAAAGCACTAGTGAAACACTAGTGCTTTTAGTCTACAACGATTACTTCAGTGACGAATGGAATTTCATCAGTTAGAATTGCTTCAACACCTAATTTAATTGTGTCATCAGCTAGCCCACAACCAATACATGCACCTAACATACGAACCGAAACAACCCCATCATCATTGACATCAACAAATTCGACGTCTCCTCCATCTCTTTGGATATATGGCCGAATTTTATCTAATGTTTCGATAATTTCTTCGATAAATTGTTCTTTCATATAATCAATGCTAACACAACACCAACAACAAATCCACCAATAACTTCTGTCCATTTATGACCTAAAACTTCTTTAATCTTTAGTAAATAAATAGGATCATCAAGTTTTGTTTTTGTTAATTCTTGAATGTCTTTAATCAATTGTTGCGTAATCCGTATATTTTGACCAGCATAATATCTTACATTTGCTGCATCATAAGCAACGATCAAACCAAACATCAATGTTACTGCAAATATAGTAGAAGAGAAACGTTCTTGAATACCAACAGCTAGCGTTAATGCAGTTACTGTTGAGGTGTGTGAACTAGGGAAGCCACCGCTTTCAATAAATAGTATTGGTTTCCACTGTTTTGTACGTAAATAGTAAAATAGTGGTTTCAATGCTTGAGCCACTATATTAGCAATCAAAGCTGCCCAAAAAGGATACATATTTCCTAGCATAACTTCACCTCGGTTAGATTATATCACAAGAATAAAAGTCATGTGATATAATAGCACTAATCAAAGAGGTATAGCATGTATAGTGTCGGGCAGGTAGTAATAGGTTATATAACAGGTATACAATCCTATGGTGCATTTGTATATATTGATAAAGAAACTTCAGGGCTAATTCACATTTCTGAGCTAGCAGATCATTTTGTGCGTGACATCAGTCAATATGTCCAAATTGGTGATTGTTTACATTTAAAAGTAATGGAAGTGAGCGAAAACCCAAAACATTTAAAACTATCACTAAAGGCAATTTATCAAAGGCCGATGAGAAGACATCGATCAAAGTTAAAGGATCAGAAATTACCACAAAGCAATTTGGGATTTCAAACACTTGCCAGACTGTTACCAATTTGGATTAACCAATGGAAGGAAGATAATCATGATTAAAACGGATTTAAGTCAAGCAAAATTAACTGAAAATATTAATGAGTATCAAGAAGTTGTATCGAAAATTCATCATTGGATTCATGAGAAAAATTATAAAGGTAGTGACTACTTAGGATGGGTAGACTGGCCTTTAAACTATAACAAGTCAGAGTTTTTAAGACTAAAACAGGTTGCAGAGGAAGTTAGAAAAGAAGCAGAAGTATTACTGGTTTGTGGTATTGGTGGATCTTACCTTGGGGCAAGAGCTGCAATTGAATTTGTTAAAGGATTGTACAGCAATGACTCTTTAGAAATTTACTATGTAGGCAATACTTTTTCATCAACAGCAATCATTCAAATTCTAAAAAGAATTAAAAACAAGTCAGTTTACTGTAATGTAATATCAAAGTCAGGCACTACCACAGAAACAGCTTTAGCATTTCGATTAATTCGCAATCATTTAGAGGACAAGTATGGTAAAGCGGAGGCGGCAAAACGCATTATTGCTACAACAGATAAAGCCAAAGGCACATTAAACGCACTCGCTCAAAAAGAAGGTTATACAATGTTTACCATACCAGATGATATTGGTGGTCGCTTTTCTGTCTTTACTTCAGTCGGATTATTTCCTATAGCTTGTGCTGGAATTGATGTGGATCTACTAATGGAAGGTAGTCTACAAGCATTTTATGATTTAAATTTTGAAGATATAAACACTAATGCTGCTTATCAATATGCAGTTGCTCGTAAATTACTAGAAAAACAAGGAAAAGATGTTGAAATATTTGTCAGTTATGAAAGCCATTTTTCAATGTTAGCTGAGTGGTGGAAGCAACTCTTTGGAGAATCAGAAGGTAAGACAGGAAAAGGAATATTTCCTGCCTCAGTTGTTTTCTCAACAGATTTACATTCTATGGGCCAATTTATTCAAGAAGGCAAGAAAATATTCTTTGAAACAGTGTTACGATTAAAAACACCGTTGTTAAACGGTGTGGTTCCATATTTTGAAGACGATTCAGATCAACTTAATTATTTATCTGGAAAAGATCTGCATTGGGTAAACCAACAAGCACTCAAAGGCACCATGGAAGCACATGTAATCGAAGGGGATGTACCTAATATCGTTCTCGATATCGACAAACATGATGCGTTCACATTTGGGTATCTTATTTATTTCTTCTTTAAGGCTTGTGCAATGACTGTGTACATGATGGATGTTAATCCTTTTAATCAACCTGGAGTAGAAGTTTATAAGCGAAATATGTTTAAATTACTTGGGAAAGAATAACGACTCGAATAGTCGTTATTCTTTTTTTATGGAAGGATGATTCTTCTTAGCTTAAAATAATCAGTTTTTAAAATCTCATCACTGATTGTAAATTGGTTTTTAACATATTGATTTATTTCCAATATTTCATCAGTTGTATAAGTTATTGCTTCATCATATGGTGTGAATGTTTGGCGTGTTGCACTAAACTCACCAATAGTTGTTTTCCAGCTACCATTGGTGAAAATCACAACATTGTTCAGTTCACTAAACAAATCTTGTCCAATGTAAACACGTGGATCAAAATTCAAATTAAACAAATTGGCTAATGTTGGTAATATATCAACTTGTGAGCTTGGCATTGAGAAGACTTCAGCATCAGTTCCTTTGTGATAGATGATTAATGGTGATCGATCGATTGATAGACCTTTAGAGCGATCTACATAAGTCGTATGATTTGCGATGTCGTTGTATGGAATTCTAAATGGATGGTGATCGGCATAAATAACAAAAACAGTATCATCCATTAAACCGTCAGCTTCAAATAACTCAAATAAACGAGCTAAACCGCGATCAAAATCAATGCTTTTTGACATATAGCGTTTTACATCCATGGTTGCATTTGGCATTACTTTATTGACTTCATCTAAATAGCGATTTCCTAGTGTTGTATCTGTATCGTAGAAAAAATGCATGCCAGCTGTAATGACAAATGCCATAAATGGCTTGGATTGTTGGCTATAAACTTCATAGGATTTCTCAAATAATGCAATATCACTAGGCCATCCTTTTAACATAGGGATTTTTAGTTGATCACTATGATAGAACCATTCAGAACCCATGTTTTTATGCCATGGTGTTCTTGGATAAAACTGATCAGGATAACTATGATAAGATGATGTGTGATAACCTTCTCTTTTGAATAAATGAAATGCAGACTGCGGGAATTCATTCTCATAATATTCATAAGGGCTACACACCGATACAGATGGAATTAAAGAAGTAAGTCCCATGAATTCACTTTCACCCGTTGCACAAGAACCTTTAACTGCATAATAGTTATCAAACAACCATCCATTTTGCATAATATTATAGATGTTAGGTGTTAATTCTGGATGGATTGCCATATAATCGAAGGCTTCTACCATAATATAAACGAGATTTTTACCCTCAAATACGCCTGTCATTTCATTTTTATGTGTCACTGTTTTAGCTAATAAATAATCATCAATTCGTTTAATTCTTTGATCTGTCTCTTTACTTGCTAAATTTTTCCATAGAGTATCTTTGAGTTTTCTTGTAAGATCAGGTTCAACAATTGGCTCTTCATTTGGATCAGGATTAATTGGATCATTTGGATTAACAATCACTTCATCATCTATTTCTTTAAATAACATCATAAAATCACGCACACCATAACGATTAATCCCAAACTCTTGAATTGCCAAGAGGGCATGATTGGGGTTATTATACAGTGTTCTTGGAGTATATATTTGAAAACTCGCAACAAACCAGTTTAGCGACTGCAATGATAGTAGATGAATCAATATCATTACAATCAATGCTTTAGACAATTGAAATAGTGAAACTTTCTTTGTTGGTAATGATAAAAATTTTGTTTTTATTGCCAAGTATAAAATGGCAATTGGTATATAATACAGTATGTAGTGAAATTGAATCGATGTGATAAAATCCCATATAAATTCTGTGACATTTAATGCAGTTGATTTTGCTGTGCTTATACTTAAGTAATAGCCCATATAGTCAAAAAAGCTTGATTGAAACATCGTGTAAAATGAGTAGAAAAAAAGTGTAACATATAAAAACATGGTACTCCATTTTTTATTTAATAAACTTGTGATGATTGCTAAGAGTAATCCTGTGCTTAATACAAATAGAATGACACGTATTCTTGAAAAAGAAAAGAGATTAAAATCACTGAATATGGCAAATAATAATTCAATTATCGTAAATGATAAAGCATAAATAACCCAATAAACTAATATTCTTTTGCTCATAGCTACCTCATGCTAAGGATTAAAAACCCTTGAAAATGGAATCAAAGAGTCTGATATGGCTACTTGATATCCTTCGCTTTCAACTAAATTCACATTTGTAGGTAGATCACCTTCTTTATGAAAAATCCAGAAAGCGCCTATTAATTCGTCAGGATATTGTAGTTGAAGCTGTGCAATATAATCTATACCTTCTTCATATGTCATTAAAAACAAAATAGTAGATAGTGCATCTGCAATTCCTGAGTCTTTCGTCACTGCGGTCACACTGTGAAAATATGATTCAGGAAATAATGTGTTTGGATTGATAAGATGATGGTAATAATTATTATCATCACCTAAATAGAAACGTTGGTAGTCACCACTTGTTACAATGGAAATCGAATGTGGAATTCTAAGAGTATCAGCTGATCGTTCAGAGAACATTTCAGGAAGTTCAATACCAACTGCCCATGATTCATTATTTGGGCGTGTGTTGATGCTTCTGACATTTCCACCTGCACTAATAATTGCATGTTCTAAACCTGCTTGCTCTAATCGACGTGCCACATATTCTGCTGCATAGCCTTTTGCTGTTGCGCCTACATCTAAAGATGCACATGCATCAGTTAAAAATACTGTGTTTTCTTCTTCATTGATTTCTAAATAGTCCCATCCAGTGCACAGTTTAGCTTCTTGAAGAAGTTGTAAGCTAGGAACAGGACCGCCAAGCCCTTCGCTATTCATTTCCAATCCTAAATCACGATAATCATGCCAAATATTTAGTACTGCGCCAAGTGTGATATCTAATAATTGATGACCATCTTGATACCAAAATTGACTCATTTTTATTAAATCTATGAGGGCAGGATCAACTACTACAGGAGAAATACCAGCCATTTTATTAATCGTGTAAATGTTATTGATGTTATCGTATTCACTGTATTTATCAAATAGATTGTTTAGATACATGAAATCTTCTTTTAGTTGATCAAAATACTGATCGAATTGACTGCGATTTTCAGTGTAAGCAATAAATCGGATAATCGTATCAAAACCAGCATCAAAAGTAGATTGGTCGTATCGATTAAGTGTGCCGGAGTTGGCTGGCGTGCATCCAGTAAGTATGAGAATACTTAATATAAATAGAGTTGTTATTCTTTTCATTTTATCACCGTCGTTATTATAG
>CAYGIY010000087.1:0-5997 GCA_964350055.1 uncultured Erysipelothrix sp. | reverse complement strand
CAACAAAACAATTCGTGTACGTGCTTAGTGAAAATTCTTATGAAGTGTTCATCATAAAATATGAGCAATCATTTAGAATTGTTGATAAAACGGCAGCAAATCCTACAGGAGAAACAATCAATCAACATGGAGCAGCAATTAGAATAAGTAAAGATGGTAAGTTTTTATACACGTCAAATAGGTTAGACAATAGTCTGTCTGTCTTTAAAATCTTGGATGATGGATTACTCATGCTTATTCAACATGTATCAAGCTTTGGAAACCATCCACGCGATTTCAATTTAAGTCCAGATCAAAAGTATGTCATTGTGGCAAATTTAGACACTCAAAATCTAACGCTTTTCAAACGAGATAGTTATAATGGAAAACTTACATTAATTCAAAAGAATATTGTTTCTTATGAACCAGTGTGTGTTGTATTTCGATAGATGTTTAAAACTAAGGATATCAGAATAATAGCGATAATTATTGTATCAGTTGTGATTGGGTATGTATTATACAATCAATTATTTTATAGTCCAACTATACCTATTGATACTCCTGGCAACATTATTGAGGAACCTGATGATAATGATGAAGAACCTAACGACCAACCTTTTGAAGGTGTGCTTGTTGATTGGATGCCATATAGTGATGAATCAGACCGTGTAAAACTTTATATAAGTGAAGATGAATTATTATCAATCAAAACAATGAACTATCATTGGGAATCAAAAGCGTATCCTGTGTATGAGAAAGCTTATTATACATTAGAAGAACAAATTGCTAAGGCAAATCATGTTTTAGAAAAAACAGAATTAGATGTCCATGATTTAGTCTGTGAAGATTTTAATCAAGATGGCTTAGGATTAGTGATGTGTCAATTTGAAGAAGGATACTTAGAAGTACTTCAAGATGGTTCATACTATATCATTTTTTTTGAGTTAGGAGTAGTTCCAATATCATCATATGATTATGAAGTTGTTTTAGAGGCAATTATGGAAAGCTGGATAAATGATGTCATTGAACTAGACTCTTGGGAGCTTGTACTTAATGATTTGCACTATGACACTTTTGGAAATCCAATCTATGATTACATTATTGTGGAATCATTGGATACTTATGACTATCAAACAATTTATTCATTATCAATATCAAGTGTTGATCAGAAGATAGTTGGTATAAGCAAAAATAGTGATGTTGTGGATGTATTTGATACATACCAAGTGTTATCAATTGAAGAGATTAATTCATATCTCAAGCAAGGATTATTCCACTCAAGCATGGTCACAATCAATGAATTACCAGAAGTTGAAATTATAGGATATGGTCTCACATACGATGATAAGATGTTTCTAAATGTGGTGGTACCAATACTTCATATTTATGTTACATCAGAAAAAAGTAATTTCTCAGACTGTTTTGACGTTAAGGGGATAGTCGTGCATCCAATCAAAATGATTGCATTTGATAAATCAAAAATAAGGGTTAGGTAGATTATTGAAGGACTTCTATTATCCGATTATATTCTTTTATAGTAGATATTTAAGTTTATGGTATAATAATGTAGTTACAAAGAGGGAAATATATGTCACTTATTATCGAACTAGTCAAACAATACTTTAGCTATGTCTTAATAGCAGTGCTTGCAGTTTCTGCGGGGATTGCATATTTCTATGCAATATACTATGCAAAAAAATATTTGAAACAATTCAGTTATATCAAATATTTACATGCATCTGCATTGTTAATCATCATCAATATATTTTATTTAATTGTTGCAATCCAAAGAGTAAATCAAGGGATGGTTCCTGTTGTAAGAGGGTTGGCATTTTTCTTGTTAAGTTTAAGTGCGACAATCGTTTACGTGGTTCTAGCAGTGGCTTACACTTCCAACAGAAACCGTGAGAAAAAGCAATCAAAACAAAAAAGAATAGTCAATCAAACAAAACAAAGTCCAAAGTAGAATGGACTTTTTTAATATGTAAATTTGTGATTGTAATCACATAAAAATAACAACATCGTGTTAGATGATACGATTCAATCTGATTGTGTTGACATGTTTAATAAAAAGTTAGTATTGTTAAATTGGATAAGGAAGTAAATTATTTATGAAAACATTGATTGATGTCCCAATTGGACAAACATGTATTGTTGAAGGACTTGGACGCAAGAGTTTAATTCGAAAAAGGATTATTGACATGGGAGTCACCATTGGAACCGAAATAAAAGTATTAAAACAAGCACCTCTAGGAGATCCTATTGAGGTTCTTTTACGTGGGTATCATTTGACATTGAGAAAAAATGAAGCAAAAGAAATATTTGTCAGAGAAAAACTATGAGTATCAATATTGCATTAGTTGGTAATCCAAATAGTGGGAAAACAACGTTATTCAACGAGTTAACAGGTTCTAATCAACACGTTGGCAACTGGCCAGGCGTTACGGTTGAAAAGAAAGTAGGAAAGGCTAAAATCGACAATGAAATGGTTAGTATTGTTGATTTACCAGGTATCTATTCTCTTTCAACCATGTCTGTTGATGAAGTCATAACAAGAGAATATGTTGAAAAAGGAGATGTTGATGTCATTGTTAATATAGTTGATGCATCTCACTTAGAGCGCAACTTGTTTTTAACTCTGCAACTTCTTGAGATGAGAAAACCAATGATTATTGCTTTGAACATGATGGATGTTCTCAAATCAAAAGGTGTAGAAATTGATATAGACTTATTATCTAATTACTTAAACATACCTGTTATTCCAATTGTTGCAAGTAAGTCAAAAGGGATTAAAGAATGTTTAAAAGAGGCAATAAATCAAGTTGGAAATGTTCCACAACTAATCGATTTTTATAGTGACTCAACTAAATCAATGATTGAATATCTCACACGCTCATTAGATGATCACTCAGAGTGTTCACTGCATCATGCAATTCGATTTATTGAAGAAGGACCAGAAGTTGCCATTGGTTGTGATATTGATGTTGTTACTGTAGCTAAATTAAATGAATGGATTGAGGATCAGTTTACAAGTAGCAAGCTTGAACGAGATATGATTATTGCTGATGAAAAATATCAGTATATAACAAGTGTGATTAACGGAGCGGTTGTAAAAACAAAAGTTGAAACTGAATCAATATCTGATAAAATCGACAAATTATTGACACATAAAATATTAGCGATTCCCATATTCTTTGCAATTATGTATTCAGTGTTTTTTGTTGCATTTGGTCCTCTTGGTGGATTTATCAAGGACTATTTTGAAATTTTGATTGAGTGGAGTATCAATGGAATTGCCGATATACTTGTGTGGTTAAACGTTTCAGATATTGTGTATAGTCTTGTTGTGGATGGTGTTTTAGGTGGCGTAGGAGCAGTGCTAAGTTTCTTACCGGAAATAAGCATCTTATTTCTCATGCTTTCAATTCTTGAAAACTCTGGCTACATGTCACGAGCAGCATTTATCATGGATCGCATGTTTAGACGATTTGGACTATCAGGCCGTTCCTTTATTCCGATGCTGATGGGCTTTGGTTGCTCTGTGCCTGCACTTATGGCTACTCGAACATTAGAAAATGAAAAAGAACGCCGATTAACAATGTTTATCATTCCCTTTATGTCATGTGGTGCGAAATTTCCAGTTTATGCGATATTTGCAGTAGCATTTTTTGCATCAAACCAAGCATTTATTGTCTTTTCAATTTATGTAATTGGAATTGTTGTGGCCATACTTTCTGGGATTTTCCTCAAAAGGTTTATTAACAAAGGTAAAACAACTAATTTTATTATGGAATTACCTGAGTATCGCTTGCCAACTATTAAAAATTTAGTTATTCATACCTGGGATCGCATCAGAGGATTTGTCATAAATGCAGGTACTGTGATATTACTTGCGATGATTGTGATTTGGTTTTTGCAGTCATTTAATTTTCAATTTCAACTCGTTGCAGATAGTTCAAAGAGTATATTTGGAATTATTGGCCGATCAATTGCATTTGTCTTTGCACCATTAGGATTTGGTGAGTGGCGTGCTGCCATGAGTTTAGTGGTAGGCTTTGTTGCTAAAGAAGCAGTTGTTGGTACTCTGGGTGTTTTATATGGTGTTGGTGAAACAGCAATTGAAACACCAGAGCTATTAGCTGAGCCATTAAGAAATGTCTTTACACCTTTATCTGCCTATTCTTTTATGATCTTTACTTTGTTATACTTACCATGTGTTGCAGCATTTGCAGCAATGAAACGAGAAATGAACTCTTGGAAGTGGACAATAGCGGCTGTGACATATCAAACTGGTATTGCATGGTTACTGGCTTTTGTATTTTATCAAGTTGCTTCATTTATAGTGGGATAGCATATGGGAGATATTATTGTATTAGGGATTTTAGCAATCATTGTAATATTGATTATTAATGGCATGGTAAAAAGCCACCGTGAAGGTGTTTCAGTAGCATGCAAAAGCTGCTCAGTCGTTAAAAATAAGTCAAGCAATAATCAGATTCCATTATGGGTTAAACAATACAAAGAGAGCAAAATTGATGAATGATGTGATTGATTTACATGAACTTACAGTAGTTGAAGCAAAAGAGGAGTTGGATCGATTTTTAGATCGTCTTCCAATGGGACCATATGAAGTAGTCATCATACATGGTTTTCGACATGGCACACGCTTAAAGATGTTTGTTTCTAAATACAAGCATCCAAGGATTAAAAGAAAATTAAAGACACTTAATCAAGGTGAAACAATCTTTGTTTGCCAGTAGATACACATTGCCAATATGTGCTAATTATGCTAATATAATTTAGCATTGGATGGACACTTAGCTCAGATGGGAGAGCACCTGCTTGACGTGCAGGGGGTCAGGGGTTCAATTCCCTTAGTGTCCACCATTTTATTTATTTGCGCCCGTGGCGCAACGGATAGCGCATTTGATTCCGATTCAAAAGGTTACAGGTTCGATTCCTGTCGGGCGCGCCATATTTGAGCGGGGCTGTAGCTCAGCTGGGAGAGCATTACGCTGGCAGCGTAGAGGTCGAGGGTTCAATCCCCTTCAGCTCCACCAAACTTAAAATAGCAATTTGCAGTGTGTTATTTTTTTTTAGAGGAGTTATCATTATGAAAATCAATAACATCATACTAAAGCACTATCTAAAGAATGTATATTTTATTAATGGAACGGCTTATGCTGGTAAATCAACAATGGCAGCGATGCTTGCTAAAAAGTATAACTTAATTCTTTGTGAAGAAAACTACCATCAAGAGCTTGCAGACAAACTAGCCACTAAAGAACAATACCCCAATCTATGCTATTTTAAGACAATGGGAAGTTGGCAGGAATTTTTAAACAGAACACCTCAAGAATATGCAGATTGGATTAATGGGGCAACACGCGAACTCGTTGAATTTGAAATAGCAGAGTTGATTCATATCTCAAAATATCAAAAGGTTATAGTAGACACCAACATACCAATTGACATTCTTAAAGAAATTGCCGATTATCATCAGGTAGCTATTATGCTATCAACTCAATCCATGTCTGTGGATAAATTCTTTGATAGAAGTGACCCTGATAAGCAATTTTTGTTTTCACATATTGAAGAAGCAGATAACCCTATAAAAACAATGGAAAACTTTCGTGAATGCATCGCGAAAATTAATAGTAAAGAATGTTATGATGCTTTTGCAAATAGTGGTTTCTTCACAGTGGTAAGGGAAGACACCAAAGAAGATACTCGAGAAACAACTCTCGATATATTAGCAAAACATTTTAAACTCAAATAGTAATTCACATGATAATAAAATTGTTGCAAAGTAGTTTCAAGTGACACTGTATTAACATTGATGTGTCATGATTATTTAGCAATTTGTATATACTTTGTTAGCGATCAACATTCTATTTAGAAAAGCAAACATAACAGATTCCTTGCTTATTAGAGCCATTTGCAACTGTTAGGCTAAATTTAAAACTAAATAATTAAAAAAAACATAGAAAATTAGTATTTTTTTCACACAGGTTACAC
>CAYGIY010000086.1:0-6039 GCA_964350055.1 uncultured Erysipelothrix sp. | reverse complement strand
CTTCTTAACATCCTGTTTTGTCATATATCTCACAATCTATTTTATATAGAAGAAGTAAAATGAGAATTCTAATATTAGTTTACTCATACACTAATCACACATATAGTGTCGCCAATCGCCTTAAAGAGCGTCTTCTAAAAGATGATCATTTGGTTGTTGTTAAACGAATCAAAGCATTGGATGATGAACCTCTCGACAACAATATCATCATAGAACAGATTCATGATACAAGCAATTACGATATCATCATTTATGCTGCCATGGTTCGATCATTCACACTTGCTCCTGTTATGGTAAAATACTTAAAACAGATGAAAGGGTTAAACGGGCAAAAAGTTTATGGATTTGTCACAGAACATTTCCCATACCCTTGGATGGGCGATAATCAAGCTATTAATAAGATGAAACAATTGCTTCTTATAAAAGGAACCAATATTATAGACACGGATGTCATTAATTGGTCAAATAAAAACAGAGATAATCAAATTGATAATATCTTTATCACCTCATTAGAATAAAGAAACTTCATAGATGTTTCTTTTTCTCTTGATCCCACAAATCAAATGGATACACTTTTTGTTGTTTCATTTCCTTAAGTGCCAAAACAACTTTCGCTCTATCCTCTTGATAGGTAATGCCGTACCACTGATCTTTACTTGGTAATATTTTGACTTTGATTTTACCTTGCTTTAGTGCTTCGCCAACTGCTGTTGGAATGACATGCTCTGATTTAAGTGGGTCTTTTTCAACTTGTGTTTGTAAAAAATTGATAAATACTTCATTAAACAATGGAAAAACTGAAGGATGAAATCCCCAAAAATTCATAGAGACCAATTCTTCAGGATCAATATTCACCCAATGAGTTTGTTCATTTTCATAATAATAACCATCATCCTGTTTTGTTATTTTTTGAACCTCAACAATTTTCTCTAAATACCCATCAGCGCTTTTACAAACTGCTCTTGTTACTGATCCGTAATCCGTTGTTGTGTTCTTTAAAGAATATCCAATCATTGAATAATGCTGTGGTTGAACTTCATCCGTTAAAAATTTTGCCATTGAAATAAAAGCTTCTTTTCCATAGTAGTCATCAGCATTGATAATAGCAAATGGACCATCAACTACATGTCTAGTTGATAAAGTTGCATGTGTCGTTCCCCAAGGTTTAATGCGTTTTTCTGCAATCTCTATATCGATTGGTATATCCTCAAGTGTTTGAAACGCATATTCAACTTCGATAAACGGACTAATTTTACTGACTAATGCTTGTTCAAAAGCTTGTTTGTGTTCTGGCTTAATAATCAATACCACACGCTTAAATCCAGCAGCAATAGCATCATATATTGAAAAATCAATAATGCTCTCTTGGTTTGTTCCTACTGGTTCAATCTGTTTTAATCCACCATATCGACTGCCTAATCCTGCAGCTAAAATTACCAGTGTTAGTTTACTCATATTTACCCCGCCAATCTATCATTATTATTGTATCATAAAGTCCTTTTATTATGATGTTTACAATGGTTTTATCACAGGTCTAGTAACTATTTTTCTAACTTTTTGGATTTAAAAAACGCACAATATTGTGCGTTTGATATCTAATGGTGCCGCCACCCAGAATTGAACTGGGAGCTGAGCATTACCATTGCTCCGTTTTACCATTGAACTATGGCGGCTTGCGCAATTAATATAATAATCAATTAATGTTCAATTTGCAACCTTTATATTCGTTTTTGAAGGTAAGCAGCTACTTTTTTTAAGGGAAGCCCTACCACATTAAAATAATCACCAGAAAAATCTTTGATAAACTCTTTTGCTAACCCTTGAATGGCGTATCCCCCAGCTTTATCATAAGGTTCATCTGTTGAAATATAAGAATCAATCATCTCTTGATTAAGTTGAATAAATGTAACTTCAGTTGTTTCACTAAATGTAAAGTAGGTTTCATCTATAATGCATACACCTGTAATCACTCGATGTGTTTTATTGGAAAGTTTTAATAACATGTGACGTGCTTCATCTTTACTGTTTGGTTTCCCTAATACTTCACCATCACAGACAACAATTGTATCTGCACCTAACACAATGGCATCATGGTGTTTGTTATGCACCCAAGTTGCTTTTTGTTGTGCAAGATTCTCGACAGCTCTTTCTAGTGATACTGTAAGATCTACAATCTCTTCAATATTAGGAACAATCGTTTCAAATTGAAATCCTGCTTGTGTTAAAAGCTCTTTTCTACGCAAAGATCCTGAAGCCAATATCAACCGTTTGTTCATCAACAAATAATTCCTTTCTAAATTTTTCTATTACTTCTTCGATAATTTCACAAAAATACGAATTCAGATTAAACATCATGTGATTAGACGTTTGATTATTGAAACTCTTATTCTTGCTAAGCATGATATACCATAACAATACACCTATGTTAGATGATCATCAACTTTACTAAACGATATTAGAAGAAGTATTGGATTAAAAATCGACTTGAGTAATTACTAAAATGTACTTACAAAAATATGATTTACTGAAGTAGACTATCTTTACCATTATTCTACAAAAAATCATTTAATTCATTGAACCAATCGTATCATTTATCAAAACGCATAACAAGATTCCATATCGTTAACCACATTGAAATAAACAAATATTTATTTCGATATATCTAAATATAATATTCTTTATATTAATCTATTGAATCATTTTCTTTAATCCGGTTGACTCAACAAAGAATGCTTTGTACACTAGAGTTGTACTAGTGGTTTAATAAAACAACATAATAAACGGAGAAATAACATGACACTCATTTTATCATTGAATTCAGGAAGTTCTTCATGCAAGGTTCAGCTTTTTGATATGCCATCAGAAAATGTGCTTTGTAATGGTCTATTTGAACGTATCGGTTTAGATGATGGTAAAATAAAACTAACGTTTGAAGACCAAGAAATTAAAAAGAATATTAAACTAGAGAATCATCACCAGGCAATTGAAGAGTTTTTCAAAATGCTTTTAAAGGAACAGATTATTATTGGTCTTGAACAAATAAAAGCCGTTGGACATCGGATTGTGCATGGAGGAGAAAAATACGCAAACTCTGTTGTGATTGATGAAACTGTGGCAAATGATATTGAAGATTACATTCAACTAGCGCCACTGCATAATCCAGCAAATCTTCTTGGCTATCAAGTCATCAAGCAACTACTGCCAAGCGTCATTCAAGTTGCTGTATTTGACACCGCTTTTCATCAAACGATCGCACAAGAAACATTTATGTATCCTATCCCATACGATTACTACCAAAAGTATAAAATTAGAAAGTACGGATTTCATGGTACTTCACATAATTATGTAAGCCAACAAGCCATTGAGAAATTACCTCCAGAAGATACAGCAAAGATTATCAGCTGTCATTTAGGTAATGGTGCCTCAATATCTGCTATTCTCAATGGAAAGTGCATCAATACCTCTATGGGGTTTACTCCTTTGGCTGGTATTATGATGGGGACAAGAAGCGGTGATATCGATCCTGCTATTATTCCGTTTATTCAAAAAGTGGAAAATCTGGATGCAGATTCTGCTTTAGATATTTTCAACAGAAAATCTGGTTTGGTTGGTATTTCTCAACTATCATCCGATATGAGAGATATTAAAACTGGTGTTGATCAAAAAAATCAAAAAGCTATTCTTGCACTAAATATGTATGTTCAAAGAATAGGGAACACAATTGGCTCATATATTGCACAACTAGGTGGTTGTGATTTGATTGTTTTCACAGCTGGTGTTGGTGAAAATGCAACATTTGTACGCGAAATGATTCTTGACTATTTAAAACCTGCTTTCAATGTTGTGATTGATAAAGAAAAAAATATGCTCAGCTGTGATTTCTTTGAAATCACAAAAGAAGAATCATCCATTAAGGCAGTGGTCATTGCAACAAATGAAGAATTAATGATTGCAAAAGACACCTATGCATTCTTTAAGTTTCAAAAAGAAATTTCTTAATCATTTACTCTTATCATTTAAACCATCTATTGACAAGGATAATCTATGAAAATACTAGTCACTGGGTTTGACCCATTCAACAATCAATCTATTAACCCGACACAACTCATTATTGAACAGCTACCTAAACAAATTGGACTAATTGAGATTATCCCATTATTATTGCCTACTGTTCGATTTGAATCAACAAACATATTAATTAATTCAATAAAGAAACACAAACCAGACGCGGTTCTAATGTTAGGTCAAGCATCTAAAATTGAAGGATTTCATGTTGAAAGGGTTGCGATAAACATTGATGATTTTAGAATAAAAGATAACCATCAAAATCAACCAATTGACCAGCCAATACATCTTGATGGTAAATCAGCATATTTCTCAACACTACCTATTAAAAAAATTGTTGCAAGTATGAATGATTTTGGATTTAAATCTACAATCTCTAATAGTGCTGGTACGTTTGTTTGTAATCATGTGTTTTATGGATGTGCTCACTTTATTCAAACAACAAAGCTTGCAACCACATATGGTTTTATACACGTCCCTTTTGAAACATCACAAACAAACAGTCATCAGTTTTCACTACCCTTAGATGCAATGATCAAAGCGATTCTCATAGCGATTCAAACAATCTTTGATGATTTAATCTATGATGTTTCTGAACCATTTGAAAAATTTCATAAATAGTATTTACATGGCACTTATGAAACTCACATACCTATAACATCATATAGCAAACACAATAAAAGAGCGATTTTTATCAATCGCTCTTTGTTTACTACTAAATCTAAGAACTACTTAGTTCAAACTTGAAATTGCGTTGCTGATTTGAGAAATAAACTGTTCTTTAGTGATTTCTCCTTTTGCAAACAATTCATAGATTGGACCTAATGTTCCCATACCAAAATCTGAAGGCATATCATTTTGCCACCAAGCATATGTTTTACCAGATTGGTTCCACTCCATAACAGCTGCGCTTAATGGAGTTGATGGTTGTAATGTCACACTATTAAATGCTGGGACCATGTTGGCTTTGTTAACCATGTAATCATGACCTGCTTGAGATGCTGCTAAATCATTCAAGAATGCTTTTGCAATATCTTCAACTTCTGTATCAGCATTAATAACATAGTATGATGGTGCTCCAATGAATATGGAATCATTACCTGTCGCCATTGTAGCGTGTGGTAAATATCCCATATCAAATGTTGAACTTGCATAGGAACTGTCTGTCCAGTTTCCTTGGTGAACAAATGCTGCTTTACCATTTGCGAATGTTCCAACTTGGTCATCGTATGTTCCTGATGTTAGAATTTGTTGTCCGCTAAATCTAAATAGTAGATCAACCCAATCAGCTAATTGTGCAAGACGATCAGCATCAGTAACTCCATTATTTAATCTTGTAATAACCGAGTTGTCACTATAGTCTAATCCAGCTGATAAATAACCATTGAAGTTATGTAGCCCTGTAACCCAGTGCATACCAGCTCCAGCAGCCATTGATACAACTATGTAATCACTCATACCTTCAGCATCATAGTAGTCTTGGATTTGTTGGAAAACTGCTTCATAATCCGCTTGTGAAACTACTTTTAATGCTTCAATATCAACACCAGCAGCTTCTAATATTTCTTTATTATAAGCCATACCCCAACCTTCAACAGCAACTGGGAAACCATAAACTTTCCCATCAACCTTGAACTCTAGGTCTGTGTCGTTAATCCATGCATCATTAGAAAATTCTAAAATCTTGTCTTTATAAATCTCGTAACCACCCATACCTTCAATAACGAAAATATCAGGTTGTTTGTTTGCTTGGAATTCAGCAAGTATTTGAGTACCGTATGCACATGTGTCACCGCCACATGTTTTAACTTCTACGTTTACATCATTTGCTTCGCCCCATGCTGTAGCATAAGCTCTCATCACACTGTCAATTTCCACTTTGTTTTGGAATATGACAAGTGTTTTAACTTCTCCCTCTGATGGTGAACAAGCAGCGACGCTTAATGACACTAACAGTAGAGAAATTAATACAAG
>CAYGIY010000085.1:0-6054 GCA_964350055.1 uncultured Erysipelothrix sp. | reverse complement strand
ACCTTAATAAGGAGGAAACCTATGGAGTGGATTATTTTATTGGTGGTTGTCGTCGCTATCGGTTTATGGATAGCCAGCGCATATAATGGCTTTATTGCTTGGCGTAATAAAGTCGATGAAGCGTTCTCAACCATGGATGTTTATATGGTGAAGCGATATGATTTAATTCCAAACTTGGTAGAAACAGTAAAGGGATATGCTTCCCATGAAAAAGAAACTCTGCAACAAGTCATCAGTGCCAGAAATCATGCAGTTAGTGCAACAACTATGGACGAAAAGATGAAAGCAGAAGGAGAAATTTCTGGAGTATTAAGTCGTTTGTTTGCACTATCTGAAGCTTACCCAGACTTAAAAGCGAATACACAATTTTTGGATTTGCAAAATCAACTTCAAAAAGTTGAAGAAGATATTGCACAATCACGTAAGTACTACAATGGAACTGTAAGACAATTCAACACACGTGTTGAAAGTTTTCCAAATAACATTGTAGCTGGAATCTTTAAATTCGAAAAACGTCAATCATTCGAAGTCGAAGATCCAACACAACGTCAAAACGTTAAAGTACAATTTTAACGTTTATAGAAGAGGAAAATATGAAAAAAAGTGCACCATTATTGGCGGTGGGAGTTTTTGCGTTAACGATAGCTTTGTTTTACATTGTCTATGAATACGTGTTTTATGTGAATTTGTTTAATGAAAATGTGTTTGGACTAATCGTATGGTCATTATTCGCCGGTTTGGTCACATTTGTTTATGCTTTATTTGATAGAAAATATGGTCTTGGAATCTTTATGATTTCTTATGTAACTGCATTTATGTTATTGTACATGACCTTTTCTGATACGGATAACACATTTGCAAATATTACAGGATTATTAATGTTTATTTTTGTATTACTGGGAGGATTTATCCTATCCATTATTGTTGAAGGGATATTATTACTCGCTAAGAAAAAATCAAAATCTTAATAGGAGGATTGCCATGAAGAAGCTGCATATTGTTTTGTTTAGTTTGTTGTTTATTTTCTTGCAGCCACAACAAGTAGTCGCATCAAGTGATATCATTGTGAAAGAACATCACGTTGAAATATATGTTCAAAGTGATGGTGTCTATCGTTTCACTCATGAGTTGGATGTGAATTTTGGTAGTCCCTATTATGGTATTTTTGTCAATATACCTCAAGAATACGAGATGACATGGGAACTTGAAGATGGATCTACAGTCAATCGTAAATATGTTTTTCCATTAACTGACTTTGAGATTGTTGGCCCTTATGAATTTGATAGAAGTCGAGAAGGTGTTCAACTTCGTTTAGGTGAAGCTGGTGTTTATGTGTCTGGTGATCAAAGTTACACGTACTCGTATCACATGAACACAAGAGATCTTCGATTAGATGGACGACAACGTTTTTACTTAAACATTCTAGGCGATCTATGGGAAATGACAACAGAAAGAGTATCATTTACCATTTACTTCCCTCAAGACATGAGTGACTATGACATTTTCTTCTACTCTGGAAGATATGGTGTGAATACCCAAGCTGATGTTGAATATGAGATTAACGGAAACATAATCACTGGTTATACAACAACTAGTTTAAATTCTTATGAAGCGTTGACTATAGATATTGAACTCGAAAGCAATTTTTTTGATTTCCCAATTGAGTTTAATTATTCAATCATTGGACTCATCTATGGTATTTTGTTTTTTGGTCTTTTACTACTTATGTATTTCAGATACGGTAAAGATGACCCTGTTGTTCCTACAGTTCAGTTTGAACCACCTAAAGGATTATCCAGTGCCCAAGTTGGCTATATTTATGATGGGTTTGCAGATACAAAAGATGTGATTTCATTAATCATTGAATGGGCTGCTAATGGGTATTTAACTATTGAAGAAGTTGATAAAAAGACAATTAAACTAAACAAAATTCAAGATTTACCTAATAATACAATCACTGCTGAAAAAGTTGTTTTCAATGACATTTTCTTTAACAGAGATGAAGTCACCACTGAAGAGCTGAAGTTTAAGTTTCATTCAACTTTAACTCATGCAAAAGCTAATTTGACTCGCTATTTTACCGGTAATAAGCAACGTCGAATTTTCAGTATGAAGTCCGATGCATTGCAAGTTATCTTTGGGTTATTCTTACCATCCATCTTTGCTCTTTACTTAGGATTATCTTATTTTAGAGTGACTTATTATGGGGTAGAAGCGATGATGTTTGCAGCATTTGTTTGGGGGTTTGGGCTCATTGTCTCAATCGTCACCATTTTGACACAACGTAAACTCCACACATTCAAATCAAGTGGTCGTTTCTTTGGATTATTAGCTAACCTATTATTGATTGCCTTATATATTGCAGCAGTTTTTGGAGCAAGTATCATTGCTGAGGCGGAATTCTTTATTCTCTTTGTACTTGCGATTCTATATGTTGTTGGAATTTATTTCAATTCTTTGATGCATAAGCGAACACCTCTAGGATTATCTTATTATAATGATATCCTCGGTTTAAAGAGTTTTATCGAACTTGCTGAGAAGGATCGGCTTGAAGCGTTAGTCGTGGATGATCCAAGTTATTTCTACCACATACTTCCTTATGCATATATACTCAACGTAACAAACACATGGTCTAAAAAGTTTGAAAGCATTGCAATTGAACCACCATCTTGGTACATTGGACCAAGGCCTTTAAATACTGTTATTTTTATGAGTCACTTCAACCGCTCTCTCAACACATTGGCATCTACAATGTCTGCCCCTCCTCCATCTAAAGGTGGAAAAGGTGGTGGAAGCTTTGGTGGCGGTGGCGGCTTCGGCGGTGGCGGCTTCGGCGGTGGCGGTGGCGGTGGCTGGCGCTAATCATTTGCATCATGTTTAAATTGATATTGATTAGAAACTAAAACGATTTTTACACAAAGAGAACAGCATGACTGTTCTCTTTTTTATGATGGTTATTCATTATGTTTAATTGAATTAGTAATTTCTTTTAATTGCTGTTTCTATTTCACGTTTGGCATCTTTTTCTTTTTGAACTTGTCGCTTATCATGCAGTGCTTTACCAAGTGCTAACGCAATTTCCATCTTTGCTTTTCCCTCACTTAAATAAAGCGATAAAGGAACAACTGTGTAACCTTTAAGTTTGACCTTTTTTGCTAGTTTCATAATTTCTTGTTTATGCATTAATAACTTACGAATACGAGTCTCATCATGATTAAAGCGATTACCAAACTCATACTGGCCAATATACATATCTTTTATAAATGCTTCATTATTTTCAAAGTGAATGTATGAATCTTTAAACTGAACAGAACCATTTCGAATTGATTTAATTTCAGTCCCAACCAAAACCAATCCAACTTCAATTTTTTCTTCAATGAAGTAGTCATGAAAAGCTTTTCGATTTGTTGCGATTGTTTTTTTCATCATTCATTCTCCTTGCTATATCTCTTTAAGAAATCTAAGTCTTAATGTGCTTAATGTAATTAAAATCAATCTGTCTTCGTTCTTTATTTGCGCCTTTTACCTTGATCATGACAGGATCACCTAGTGCAAATACTTTCTTACTACGTTCTCCAACTAAACGAAAGAACGGCGCATCATAACTATAATAGTCATCACTTAATGTTTGAATGTGAACCAATCCTTCAATGCTGTTTTCGAGTTGAACAAAAAAACCAAACCCAGTAACCCCACTAATAACTCCATTGAATATTTCACCCACGACTTGAATCATAAATTCTGCCTTCTTCATATCTTGAACTGCTCGCTCAGCTTCAACCGCGCGTCGTTCACATAATGATGATTCAAGTGCAAATTCAGTGTTTCGTTTTTGATCTGTTTCAATTTGACGTTTATCTAATTCATGCTCAAATAGATATCGATGAATCATACGATGCACAATGAGATCAGGGTAACGTCTAATTGGTGAAGTAAAATGCAAATAATCTTCCAATGCAAGTCCGTAATGACCAATTGGTGTACTTTCATAAGTTGCTTTTTTCATACTTCTTAAAGCAATCATATTAACAATCGGTTCAAAATTAGAGCCCTTAAAATGATTTAAAGCTCGTTGTAGTTGATTTTGGTGAATACTGTTTGGATTTGCTTTTAAAGAATACCCAAATAAGCCAAACATCTTGGCAAGATCACGAATTTTTTCGCCATCAGGCTTTTCATGAACTCGATAAACTGCAGGTATGTGTTGTATTTTCAATAAATATGCCACTGACTCGTTAGCTGCAACCATAAAATTCTCAATTAAATTTTCGGCTTCTTGCTGTTTACGAACATAGACATCTAATACACGCCCATTATCCATTAAAAATGCTGATTCTAAACTTTCAAAATCTAAATTCCCTTTTTTATCTCGATGTTTCTGGATTACTTTTGCACATTCATATGCAAGCTCAATTACATCAACAAATTCAGCTAATGAATCATCTATAGGTCTCTTGTGGATGATGTCATTTACTTGTGTGTATGTGAAACGTTGTTTAGATTTTATGATACTTGGAACTAATTTAGATGAAGTGATTTCCCCTTGATTGTTTATTTGCATAAAACAACTAATGGTATATCTTGGTTTGTTATAAACAAGTGAACACACATCATTTGATAATTGCTCAGGAAGCATCGGTACTACAACATCTGTAGCATAAACAGACGTCCCTCGATTTTGTGCTTCGACATCAATGGCTTTATTTTCTTCAACATAAAAAGACACATCAGCAATATGAACACCTAATTCATAACCCTGCTCTGTTTTTTTAACTGAAATCGCATCATCCAAATCCTTTGCATCTTCACCATCAATTGTGAACACCATTTCTTGTGTTAAATCCGTACGATTGTGTTGATCTTTCTTCTTTAGTACACGGTTTGCCTCATCAATGACTTCCTTAGAAAACTCTGTTGGAATATCATACTCTAGAAGTACCGCCTTGATGTCCATTCGAGGTGCACTTGCATGACCAATACTATGTGAATACTGGACTGTTAATGGATCATAATCAATAATGTTTGTGACAACTAAAAATCCTCTTGGTGCTTTTTGATTTTTTTTCACCTTCATAAGAATCCAGTCATCTAAGCGCGGATCAATACAAGCTAAGTAAGTTTTTTTGTTTTTTATCTTAACAGTTCCAATAAGCGAGGTTTTAGCCCGTTTAACAATACGATTAACTTCGCCTATGGTTTCGTCTTTATCCTGATGTTTTAAAACTAGAACTGTGTCTTTGTGCATTGCTGAATGTATATAAGGAATTGGTACAAACAGATCTTCTTCACTTTCTTGACTAACCACAAAACCATTTCCTTTTTGATTAATCATAATGGTGCCCAATATCATATTGGCCATATGTGGTGTCATCACTTTACTCTTTTTACTTAAAACAACTTTTCCTTGGTCGATAAGTTCATTTATATTTTTGGTTAGTTCTGTAACATCTACACTGAAAAAAGAAGCCAATGATTCAATTGTTTCTGGTTGATAATCATGTTGATGAATTCGAGTTAAAACTTCTTCTTTGATCATGTTTTTCTCCTAAAAAAAAGGCCAATGGCCTAAACAATGCGGATAATAATTACGAGCAAAAAGAATAATATGCCTACCACCAACGTGAGTCGAGAGATAACTTTTTCCGGCCCTCTTTCCTTGGTGTTAGCAAAGAGATTTAACCCTCCGCTTCCAGTAAAAGCACTGCTTATTCCTTCTGATTTTCCACTTTGTAATAAAGCCAATACAATGAGCATGGCAGATACAACCATTAGTAACACATCTAAAATCATACGCTTACCCGTCCTTAATTGCTCACTAATTGTATCAAATACATAAAATAAATGCAAACATCAGAATCAGAAACTATCCATTTTTGAATATTTGGCTAAATATATCCTTTCCAAAACTAGATGATGTTGGTATTCCTTCAACTATTTGATATGTTCTACTTCCATTTTCTAACCGTTGTGCAACTAAACTGATTCCATTTTTATGGTTAGTTAATAGCATACTAGATAACTTGTAGAAATGAGTAACAATATAAATCCCAATAT
>CAYGIY010000084.1:0-6065 GCA_964350055.1 uncultured Erysipelothrix sp. | reverse complement strand
CATACAAAGGATTGATATCTTCAAACCAATGATGCTTTCTGTTTTTTTCGTTTTCATCTATCGGGATTTGGATAAATGTTGCATAAGCAAGAATACCACTTAGTGCTAACCCCAATACTTGTGCAATAAATAAAATCGTCAATGAAACATCTCCAATAAAACCACCGATTAAATACCCCGCTGCCCCTGAGATTGTAAATACAGTTGCGTGTGTGGTTAGGTTTTGAGCAATATTGTTCTCGTTGGAATAATCTAAGACAATCGTGAGTTGCATCACCATCACACCACCCACAAAAAAACCAGCGACTAAACGCGCTGCAATGATAGCCCAAAAAGACATGGCAAGTGCAAATCCAATTTGACCAACGGCATAACCCAAACATCCGATTAAATATATTTTCATTCGACCATAGCGATTACTCATAATCGCCCAAAATGGTGAAAACAAAAAATTTGTAAATGCCATAGCTGAAAATGCAAAACCAAATGTATAAGCTGGCAACATCCGCTCTTGAATCAACAAAGGAGTTGCTGGATGAGCCAAATTGGCAAATAGCATTTCAAGAAACATTAAAATGAAAAACCAGGTCAATGATGTTGTTCTATGTTTGAATAAATGTTGAATACTGTTCATGAGAGTTATTATACCTTAAAAAAGCATCATTGAGAGTCTTGTTGATGCTTTTTTAAATCATTGACTAATAACCACCCTTGTTCTTCGCTAAAATAGGATGAAAATAGGTTAATCCAAGGTTGCAAACTTTGCCAATTGTGGAACTCTTGATAACGCAAATGAATCCACTTTCTTAAATAGGTATACACAAAATCTGGATCGATATCAATTAAATGTCTATTTAACTGACTAATAAACCAAGGGTGTTTTTCAATATGTTGTTTCAAGCGATACCAGTCTTGCTCTAAAACAAGCAACTGCCGATAAGTCCAATCAGAAAATACATCTTGAGCATACTCCTTTAAAAAGATATCAACTTCTTGTTTCCATTGACGACGATCCACCATTGATTTTAGTTGATGATAACCATTTGTTTCTCCACAATAGAACAACCATCGTAACGCTTGTTTTAAACCTTGTTCATCTTCTTGCTTTTCTTTTATAAATACCCAAAGACTGACCCAAGGAATATCTTCGTATTTAGGACGAGGTTGAATCTGAGTAAATATAAGCGTTAAAGCGCGATCAAAATCATTTGTTTCCATGCTTTTTTCAACCAAAAGACGGATTATTTTAGGGTAATACTGCATCTCATCATCAACCAAATTAAAAGGTTTATTCTTAGCCAAAGCATAAAAATAATTGGCTTCTGTTAGCTGCTTTTCTTGTTTAACACTTTGCTTTGCTTGATCAAACAGATTGGCTAAATCTTCATCAAACATGTCATCTTCAGCATATTCACAAAGTAGAAATAACCATTCATTAATTACTGAATCACGGATTTCAGGGTATAACTGCACCCATAGCATAATATTATTGATGATTCTTCTTGGGTCAATTCTATTGCAATCAATCAGTTCCTCAACCCATTTTGTTTGCTTAAAAAAGAAATTCATTTCTAAACAATCAGAGTTGGTACTTGTCCAATAACTGACGAATTCATCCATCATCCATTCAAGTAATTCAAGAGCATGCTCATGAAATTCATGATCGATTAACCATTCCATTTGTTCCATATAAAACTCATATGCCTCAAAAAGAACATCTGTACTTTCTCGGGTTTTTGCATGTTCTAAAGCTAATTTACATGTATCAATAATTTCATTCAAGTGTTTGTTGATGTTATATACTTGATCATTGAAGTCTTCAGGGATTTTTAGATAGGGTTGTAGCTGATAAAGTTGCTGTTTTTGTTGAGACAGTAAAATAAATGAAGCAGCTAAATGCTTGCAATAACGTCCACCTTTACAATCACAGGTTGCTGAAAGCAAATGCCCAACATCATCTACAGTAATACTTGTATGATATTGCTTTGTTCCCATCACAAGAAACTCATAAACATGTGGATATGATTGTTGCTTGTTTAAGACTAAGCCCCAATTGACATAATCAAAACCACGTTTAAAGCGTGTGTCACTAAACAGATGATGTGCTACTCGAATATGCATACAACGTCCCTCTTCTTTAATGATTCGCGATGTTGGAATGTGTTTGTTCACGGATATTATACTCTATTTCTTTAAAAGGTGCGAAACAATCGGTTAAAGCGACAATTGAATATGTTAAAATATAGTTGCTACAATACAAGATAAAGGAGTGACTATGACTCAACAGACTCGTTTAGAAAAAGATTCATTAGGTGTAGTGGAACTACCAATACATGTATTATATGGTGCTCAAACACAGCGTGCCATCGATAATTTTTCTATAACCAATCGTCCAATACACAAAGAGATGATTAAAGCTTTAGGCATGATTAAACTTGCCAGTGCAAATGCGAACATGCAAGCTGGTTTATTAGATAAAAGACGTCACCAATACATTGCACAAGCAGCCCAAGATGTTATTGATGGAAGGCTTAATCAATGGTTTATCACCGATGCTATTCAAGGAGGAGCAGGAACTTCAGTGAATATGAATGCCAATGAAGTCATTGCAAATCAAGCAGCATTTTATGCAAAAAGACCTATGGGTGTCTATGATTATATTCATCCTAATGATCACATCAACTTTGGACAATCAACTAATGATGTCTACCCTTCTGCTGGTCGTTTGGCATCTTTATTCTTATACAAACAGTGTTTAAATGAACTTCAATTGCTTCAAATATCTTTGCTAAAAAAAGCTGAAGAATTTGAGAATGTCTTAAAAATGGGCCGCACCCATTTACAAGATGCGATTCCAATACAACTCGGTCAAGAATTTCGCGCATTTGCTACTTCATTTAGTCGTGATATCAAACGCATTAAATTTGCTTTTGCTGATTTGCGCTCTGTCAATATGGGAGCTACAGCCATTGGCACAGGACTAAATGCAGATGAAAGTTATAAACGAGTCATTGTAAAAGAACTCAGCAGAATTTCCGGTATCCCCTTGACCTCCGCTAAAGATTTGGTCGATAGCACGCGTAATGTGGATGCTTTTGTATGGGCAAGTAGCGCTTTAAAAACACTTGCTGTAAACCTTTCAAAAATGTGCAATGACTTGCGTTTAATGGCTTCTGGACCTAAAACTGGTTTTGGTGAAATCAACCTTCCTGAGCGTCAGCCTGGATCATCAATCATGCCAGGAAAAGTAAATCCGGTGATTGCAGAAGTTGCCAATCAAGTATGTTTTAATGTATTTGGTAATGATGTCAGCATTTTAAAAGCAGCAGAAGCAGGCCAACTGGAACTAAATGTATTTGAACCTATTATTTTTTATAAACTTTTTGACTCAATCGATACATTGACCAATGCAATGCACACCTTACGCATCAACGCAATTGATGGCATCACTGCAAATGTTGATCGATGCAACGAATTAGTAGAAAACTCTATCGGTTCAATCACAGCTGTTGCCCCTCATATTGGATATGCAAATGCTTCAAAAATCGCACGTCAAGCATTAGTTGAAAAACGCAAATTAAGAGATGTATTGATAGAAAGTAACTTAATTAGCGAAAAAGAATTAGATATCATTTTAAGTTCTAAACAATTAACACGGCCAGGGATTTCTGGTAAAAGACTGTTAATGAAAAAACAAAAAGAAAAAGCAATGGTGGAAGACAATGAAGATCATACAAAGTAAACAAATATTTGATGCCATAAAAGATGCATGCATCAGCATACAATCACGATACTCACCCGAAATGGAAGATGCCATATCAAAAGCAATGAATAGAGAAGAAGGGGTTGGAAAGAGCATTTTGAGAGTGCTGTTAGATAATAGTGAACTTGCATCAACACAAGGTCTTCCCATGTGTCAAGACACTGGTATGATTGTCGTATGGATTCAACTTGGAAACCAAGTCACAATCGAAGGTGGATTTATCAATACAATTATCAATGAGGCCGTCAAAGAAGCGTATGATGTTGCTTATTTAAGAAAATCCATTGTCGAAGATCCTCTATTTGAACGAACCAACACCAAAGACAATACTCCTGCTGTGATTCATATTGATTTAATTGAAGGAGAAGAGATGATTATTAATATCACAGCAAAAGGATTTGGCAGTGAAAACATGTCTGCACTTAAAATGCTGACACCAGCTGATGGATTAGAAGGAGCTCGGGCTTTTATCTTAGATACCGTAAAAAACGCAGGTCCAAATGCTTGTCCACCTATGGTTATTGGAGTCGGAATTGGTGGCACCATGGATCAAGCGGCATGGATAGCAAAACGCTCATTATTCCGTGAAATTGGAGATCGCAATCCCAATCCACTCTATGCACAATTTGAAATTGAGCTTCTAAATCAAATCAATGAGCTCAATATAGGCCCACAAGGACTTGGTGGAAAAACCACCGCACTTGAAGTATTTATAGAATATTTCCCAACACATATAGCCGGTTTACCAATTGCAGTCAATGTAAACTGTCATATGACAAGACATAAGCAGGTGATCCTATGATTACATTAAATACCCCACTAACAGACAATCAATTAACCCCTTTAAAGGCTAATGATTTTGTCCATATCACCGGCAAAATATTCACAGCCCGTGATGCAGCTCATAAAAGATTAATTCAAGATTTAAAAGACAAGAAACCATTACCTTTTGACTTGAAAAACCAAATATTATATTATGTTGGACCTTCACCAACACCGCCTCATTTGACATTTGGTAGTGCAGGACCAACAACAGCAAGCCGAATGGACCCCTATACAATCACGTTGTTAGATCAAGGTTTAAAAGGTGTAATTGCCAAAGGGTATCGGTCATCCATCGTTAAACAGGCTTTCTTTGATCATCAAGCAATCTACTTTGTTGCAATTGGTGGTGCTGGAGCACTACTAGGAAGTTGTGTGGTTGCATCAAAAGTAATCGCTTATGAAGATCTAGGCGCTGAAGCAATATATGAATTGGACGTAAAAGATTTTCCAGTCATTGTATGTTATGACTTACATGGTCATGATGCCTATAAAAAATAGCACCAATTGGTGCTATTTGCTTATTCTGCGATAAACATCAATAAACTCAGTGGCAATGATTTTAAACGCCTCGGCACTCATGAGTTGATCTTGAGCATGCGTCAGCAATAAATTCATCATCACGGTTCCATCGCGTACATCTCTTTGTATTAATTCTGTATGCGCTTTATGTCCTAAGACAAATTGTTTTTCCCCTTCTTTGAGAAGCTCTTGCGCTTTTTCAAAGTCCCCTTTTTTTGCATGATTGATTGCTTCTAAGTATTTATCTCGAGCAGTCCCAACATGATTAATAATCTGAAAACTAATAAGCTCTAAACCTTCCATATTGTCCATATACTGTTCTCTCTTTTCTCTGAGAGTATTGTAACATAAAAGGGGAATTTAAACAGCCATATCAGTCATGAACATGAATGAATTTTTCTTTTTCTATGATATAACAACTACGATCAGTTAATTGACCATCATGGAGTTTAATGGCATTCTTTATCGTACCTTCATATGTAAATCCACAAGCCAATAACACACGTTTTGATGCATAATTGTTAGGAAAATGATATCCAGAAACCATATCAATTTTCTGTTGAAAAAAAGCATGCTCAAGCAAAGCAAGAACAGCTTCTTTAGCATATCCTTTGTTTTTAAACAATGGCGAGACTACGTATCCTATGGATTTTGAGTTTAGCTTTTTTCTTAACTCGTCTTTATGCAGACCAATTGATCCTATCACCTTTTGATTATCTTTAAGTTCCATTGCCCAAACATCACCACTAGCAATAAAACCTGCAACAATCTTCTCTGTTTCTTCGATGTTTGTGTGTGGTTTCCACCCAGCAAATGGTCCAACATCTTCCCTTTTTGCATACTCAAATACGTCACTTGCATCTTGAAAACGAAACTCTCTTAATCTCAATCTTTTTGTTTCAATCGTTTGCATGTTATTTTCCTCACAAATAGAATACCAAAATCAAACCACTTAGAC
>CAYGIY010000083.1:0-6104 GCA_964350055.1 uncultured Erysipelothrix sp. | reverse complement strand
ATTCAAAACTATCAATTTTGTTTGTATCAATGGCAACATTTGGCTCAAAGCAAGCCTAAAAAAGAGATTGAAGTACTAATTAATCTAGCCATCTATCAGAAACTATTCGTTGATAAATTACCAGATTATGCAATTGTTGATGAATCCAATAAGCTATCGTCAAAGCTATTTGATGGGCGTTATAAGCAATTTGTCAATGCGATACTTAGAAGTACATTTGATCAAGAAATACACGTTCCACCTGATATCGAATCAATTGAAGGCATGAGTATCATGCATTCATTTCCAAAATGGTTATTATCGATGTGGGAAAAACAATACGGTTATGCTGCCATGACTCAATTTGTGCAAGCTAGTCATTTGCCATCACATTTGTATGTTAAATTGAATCAATTAAAAGCACCAATCGACATTGAAAAACTTCATTTAACTGCAAGTGATGTTAAAGGGTGCTATATCGCAGATCGTCAGATTTTAAAGTCAGATGCATTTTTAAAAGGGCAAGTGATTATTCAAGATAAAAATGCACAACAAGTTAGTTTATTTACACCCATCCAACCTTTTGATCGTGTGTTGGATGCATGTGCAGCACCGGGTGGTAAATCTGTTTCAATGGCGATTAAAGCGAACAATCAAGGAGAAATTATCGCACTTGATATTCATCCACATCGAGTAGCGTTAATTCAACAACTAGTTGAGAAAACAGGAACAACAATAGTAAAGCCAATTGTGGCTGATGCAACAATGCTAGGTGAACGTTTTTCACCAGAAACTTTTGATGGTGTTTTAGTTGATGCACCATGTAGTGGATTAGGGGTATTAAGAAGAAAACCTGATATTAAACTTTTTATAACACCACAAGATTTAGATCAGATTATTTTATTACAGCAAGCCATCCTAATGAGTGTTGCTCCTTTGGTTAAAGTTGGTGGTTGGCTTGTTTATGCAACTTGCACGATGAATAAAAAAGAAAATGAAAAACAAGCACAGTGGTTTTTAGAACAATTTAATCAATTTGAAATGCAACAAGAACAATTTCTAGATCCATCAATCACGGATGCTGATGGGTTTTATATGGTAAAATTTGTGCGAATCAGTTAAAATGAATAAAGTGAAACTATGAAAACTATATTTGACGTTACTTACCCTCAATTAATTGAGTGGTGTGAATTAAATGATGAAAAGAAATATCGTGCAAAACAAATTTATACTTGGTTGTATAAAAAACGTGTTGCATCTTTTGGTGCGATGAGTGATGTTTCAATGTCATTTCATGAGAAATTGCAATCATCATTTGCTTTTGACACATTAGTATTAAAAGAGAAACATGTCGCGTTTGATCAAACCACAAAGTATTTATTTGAGTGTGAAGATGGTATGTTGATTGAAACGGTGCTGATGCATCATGATTATGGTAAAAGTGTATGTGTGAGTTCGCAGATCGGTTGCAACATGGCATGCAAGTTTTGCGCAAGTGGTTTATTGAAGAAACAGCGAAATATCACTTCAGGTGAGATGGTGCAACAAGTTTTACATGTACAACGAGAACTTGATTCACAACAAGAACGTGTGTCTTCTATCGTTGTGATGGGTATTGGTGAACCATTTGATAACTATACGCATGTGTTGGATTTTTTAAAGATTGTAAATCATGATCATGGATTAGCCATCGGATCACGCAAGCTTACTATTTCGACTTGTGGTGTTATTGAAGGCATTTTAAAGTTAGCACAAGAACCACTGCAGATTAATCTAGCAATTTCCCTACATGCACCAAATGATGCCTTGCGGACAAAACTCATGCCGATTAATCAAGCTCATCCGATTGATAATTTAATGAAAGCTCTCAAAGTATACTATCAAAAAACCAACCGCAGAATTACATATGAGTACCTATTACTAAATGGTGTCAATGACCAACTTGAACACGCCAATCAATTAGCTGATCTTATTTTTGGTCAAAATGCTTATGTCAACTTAATACCGTATAACCCCGTGATGGAACAACCATTTGATCGGACACCACTTAAGTCAGCGCTTAAGTTTTATGATCAACTTAAAAAACGGGGTATACAGACAACGCTTCGACAAGAGCATGGGGTTGACATCAATGCTGCCTGTGGTCAACTACGCAGCAAAAAAATAAAGGAGGGGGATTATGAAAGCAATCGGTCGGAGTGATCGTGGCAAAGTTCGCGAGAACAATCAAGATCAATACACAATCATAAAAGAAGATGGGATTATATTCGCTATTGTATGTGATGGTATTGGTGGCCATGTTGGTGGTGAACGTGCAAGTAAAACGATCATCAGTTTTATCAAGAGAAATTTCATAGATCATCCTTTATTTGATTCGGCTAAAACGATAAAGGAATACATCCGAGTATTGATTATTGATGCCAACAAGTATTTATTTTCTTTAGCACAAAATGAAGTAGAATACCGTGGCATGGGGACAACCTTGGTGGCACTATTATTAACACCAGAATATACCATTTTGGCTAATGTCGGGGATAGTCGTTGTTATGGAATCACACAAGAAAATCTGTTGTTACTAAGTGAGGATCATAGTTATGTCAATGAACTCATAAAACTAGGAAAACTAGATCCACAACAAGCGCATACTCATCCTTATCGCAACATGTTGACGAATGCTTTAGGAATTTCCGATGTGGTTTCTGTTGATATTTATGACATCAAAGACCGATATTCTAATTATCTACTTTGTTCTGATGGATTGCATGGATATATTTCAAATAGTGAAATGCATCAAGTGTTAAAGTCAAAGTTAAGTCCAACTAAAAAAGTAAATACATTAATCCAATCAGCGAATGATGCTGGTGGTTTCGACAATATCACGTGTATTTATATATATGAAGCAGGCGGTATTTGATATGAGTCAAATGATTAAGAATCGATACATGATTGTAAAACGAATTGGTGAAGGTGGTATGGCTGATGTTTTTTTGGCTATGGATACGCTTTTAAATCGCGAAGTAGCAATCAAAATACTTCGAGGTGAACTAGCCAATGATCCTGTTAATCTGATTCGTTTTCAACGTGAAGCAAATGCGGTCAGTGGAATCAATCATCCAAATATCGTTGAAATCTTTGATGTGGGTGAAGAAGATGGTAAACATTTCATTGTGATGGAAGTGGTTAGAGGTAAAACACTTAAGCAATTAGTTCTACAACGTGGTTCTATCGAAATTGATGAAGCCTTGGTGATTATGAAGCAAATTGTGACAGGACTATCAGAAGCACATAAACACAATGTTATTCATCGTGATATCAAACCACAAAATATGTTAATAAAAGATGATGGAACTGTCAAAATTGCTGATTTTGGTATTGCTCGTGCACAAGATGCTACCCAGCTAACACAAACAGATTCGGTAATGGGTTCTGTTCACTACATGGCACCTGAAGCTGCTCGTGGTGAGAGTGCGACAAACCAAAGTGATATTTACTCAGTTGGTATTGTATTTTACGAACTGCTCGTAGGTGATGTGCCATACAATGCTGATGCACCCGTTCAAGTTGCTTTAAAGCATATGCGAGATGATTTGCCATCGGTAAGAGCCTTTAATCCAAATATTCCTCAGTCAATTGAAAATATCATCATCAAAGCAACGGTTAAAAATAAATTTTTCCGTTACAAATCATCACAGGAAATGCTAGATGATCTTAATACTTGCATGGATGATAATAAAAAACATGAAAAACCAATTGTATTTGATTCAGATGATGGGCATACGATCGTAATGGATAAAGTAGCTGATCCTTCTGAGTCCGATGAACGATCTTCAACCATTAAAACAACGTTAGTTGGATTATTGATTAGCGCTATTCTCATTGGTTCGATGTGGTGGGCGGTTGCTATGTTCAATCGTGCGGAACAAGAGAAGATTGTGGTGATGCCAGATATTATAGGACTTACTTTTGCAGAAGCACGAAATGTGCTTGAGGAATTAGGGTTGCATTTATCTACAAGTGTACGATATCAGTTAACGGATGATATTGATTTTGGACGGATTATTAATTTTACACCGATAGAAGGCGCAGAAATAGAAGTTGGTTCGAGTGTCAATGTTTGGATATCTGATGGTAAGTATTTTGTTGTCGGTAATTATAAAGACATGACATTAGAAGCAGTGCAAGCAGAACTGGCAGGGTCTCGAATTACCATTCGTGTTGAGAAAGAACAAAGTGTTGATGTCCCTCCAGGGATTGTGATACGACAAGAAAACCTTCTTCCAGATGAGAAACTTGATCCAAGAAGATCTCATGAGTTAAAGCTGGTTGTTTCAACGTACGTTGAGTTGGTAATCCCACAACTTTATGGTGCTGATATCAATGAAGCGTCAAACCAGCTAATTGAACTGGGAGCTGAGGTAAATCTTGTTAGAAGATCAACAGAAGGTTTATCAGATGATGAAATCGAAGATATTGTGTATGATGTGGTGGTTGATATGTCACCAACTCCCGGGAGTCTTTACATTCAATACGAGGATAGTGTGATTACACTATATTATTACTAATGCTAAAAGTACGTGTCATGAAATTAATATCCAATCAATATTCTGTATATATTGATAATAAGATTGAACTAGCAAAACCGATGGGAAAACTACGATTAAAAGAGTCTCCAATTGTGGGAGATTGGGTTATGGTTGAAAAACTCGGTGAACATTGGGTTATTCAAAAAGTTGAACCAAGAACAAATATGTTGATTCGACCGGTCATTGCTAATGTTGATCAAGCATTAATTGTGACCTCATTATTCCGTCCTGATTTTTCAGCAGTTCTTTTAGATCGTTTAATCTTTTTGGTTTTAGCAGCGAAAATTAAGCCAGTGATTTGTATTACAAAATGTGACTTAGTGGATGAAACAGACCCAGTATTTGATATTATTCAAGAATACGAAGATGCAGGATATCATGTATTAAAAACGGGACTAGGTTATGATATGGAACCAATACGTGAAGTATTTGCAAATAAGATTACGGTACTAACTGGTCAAAGTGGTGCTGGTAAATCAGCGTTATTAAACAGATTAGATGCGACTTTCAAGATTAAGACACAGGAGACATCCAAAGCACTTAATCGCGGAAAACACACGACTCGACATGTTGAACTACATCCTGTAGCCTCAGGATGGGTGGCAGATACCCCAGGATTTTCATCACTTAGCTTTGCACATATGAGTAAAGAGTACTTAGCAGAAATTGTTCATGATTTTAAACCATATTTTGGACAATGCCGTTTCCGCAATTGTTTGCATCTAAACGAACCGGATTGTGCAATTAAAGAAGCGGTAAAACAAAAGAAAATTTCATCCATTCGATATGATAATTATGTGGATGTTTGCGAGTTAATAGACAAAGGAGAGTGATTATATGATTGTTGCACCTTCAATTTTATCCGTTGATTTTAAAGAGTTTAAGCATCAATTACAACAAGTGAATCAATCAGCAGCAACATGGATTCATTTTGATGTGATGGATGGCCATTTTGTTCCTAATCTCACATTTGGACCTGATATTTTAAAAGCAGTCAAAGAATTGTCTGATTTGTTTATGGATGTTCATTTGATGGTTAAAGATCCAGAAGTGTTTGTCGATATGTTTGTTGTGGCTGGGTGTGATCAAATAACATTTCATTTAGAAGCAACTGATGATTATCAACGCACCATGTACTTGATTAACAAGATTAAAGCAAACAACGTCAAAGTGGGCATTTCGATTAAGCCAGACACACCAAAAGAAGCCATTGATCCTTATGTGGCATTTGTTGATTTAATTTTAATTATGTCAGTGGAACCAGGATTTGGTGGTCAGGCTTTTCTTATGAGTTCTCTTGAAAAAATACGGTATGCAAAGCAGCAAATAAAAAATAATAATAGTCATGCACTGGTACAAGTGGACGGTGGTATTAATCAAGAAACAGTCAAGCTTGTTAAAGCAGCAGGTGTTGATGTTGTTGTAGCGGGTAGTTACATTTTTAAACATGACATCATTTTAGCTGTTGACAGTTTATGTTGACAGCTTTATTTGTTTGTTCATTATCGGATGACTTATTTGGCAATCAATATAATTTTCTTG
>CAYGIY010000082.1:0-6155 GCA_964350055.1 uncultured Erysipelothrix sp. | reverse complement strand
ACTTTCAATTGCATCCGTTAAAATTGTAGCTAAATTATTCTGAAAATAGACTGTACCACCTGCAATTGCATAGCTATGCCGCCCATCACTTTCAATCGTTGTCATGGTTGAGATATTTAAAATAGCGACAATAGGCATATGATTTTTTAAAATGCCAATTTGTCCTTCAGAAGTTTCAATATTTAATATTTCTGTTTCAAACAAACGATAAAATCCACGTGGCGTCACTATCCGAACTTTAAACATATTTACTCACTCTTTTCAGCTTTTTCATAAGCTTCTTTTATATTTCCAACATACATAAATGCTGATTCTGGAAGTTCATCAGCTTTCCCACTAAGAATTTCTTTAAAGCTGGCGATTGTTTCACTCAAAGGTACGAAAATTCCTGGGATACCATTAAACTGTTCTGCGACATGGAATGGTTGCGATAAGAAATTACGAACACGACGTGCGCGGTTAACAATAAGCTTATCTTCATCTGATAACTCATCCATTCCTAATATGGCAATAATATCTTGCAGTTCTTTATAACGTTGCAGTAATTGTTGAACTCCACGAGCAACTTCATAATGCTCATCCCCTACAACAAGAGGGTCTAACATACGACTTGTTGAATCAAGAGGATCTACTGCTGGATAAATTCCTAATGCAGCAATCGAACGATCAAGAACTGTTTTCGCATCCAAGTGAGTAAAAGCAGTTGCTGGAGCAGGATCGGTTAAATCATCCGCTGGAACATAAATTGCTTGGACAGATGTAATCGATCCTTCTTTTGTTGATGTAATACGTTCTTGAAGTTGTCCCATTTCAGTCGCCAATGTTGGTTGATAACCAACTGCTGAAGGCATCCGACCTAATAATGCTGAAACTTCAGAACCTGCTTGTGTAAATCTAAATATGTTATCGATAAATAGGAGAACATCTTGATGATCTACATCACGATAGTGTTCTGCCATTGTTAGTCCTGATAAAGCTACCCTCATCCGTGCGCCAGGTGATTCATTCATCTGGCCGTAAACAAGAACTGTTTTATCTAATACATTGGAGTCTTTCATCTCGTGATACAGGTCATTACCTTCACGTGTACGTTCCCCGACACCAGCCACAACTGATAATCCACCATGTTGTTTTGCAATATTATGAATCAACTCTTGCATAACAACTGTTTTTCCAACACCAGCTCCACCAAAGAGTCCAACTTTACCCCCTTTGGCATAGGGACATAATAAATCAACGACTTTTATTCCTGTCTCTAATATTTCTGAACTGGTTTGCTGCTGTTTAAATGTTGGCGCTAAACGATGAATTGGATCACGTTTTACATGATCGCCAATTGCTTCTTTCTCATCAATTGGTTCACCAAGTACA
This sequence comes from uncultured Erysipelothrix sp., assembly GCA_964350055.1. Classification (GTDB taxonomy): domain Bacteria; phylum Bacillota_I; class Bacilli_A; order Erysipelotrichales; family Erysipelotrichaceae; genus UBA6182. The sequence goes on along the minus strand of CAYGIY010000082.1, from coordinate 4,784 downwards.
TTAAACATTCTCCCTAAAACCTCTTTGCCTACTGGAACACTAATTGGAGCAAAGGTATCATAAGCATCCAACCCACGAACAAGTCCATCTGTTGAACCCATGGAAATGCAGCGAACAACATCATCCCCAACATGTTGTGCAACTTCTACAACTAGTTTTTGGTCATTATGGAATATTTCAATCGCATTATATAGTGATGGTAGTTCTCTTTCGCTAAAACGAACGTCAACGACCGGACCAATAATTTGAATGAGTTTTCCTTTATTTTCTTTCATATGAATTCCTTTCCTACAAGGCGTCTGCGCCAGCAATTATTTCAGATATTTCCTGGGTAATAGCAGCTTGTCTTGATTGATTGTATTTTAAAGTTAGGTTCTCTACGATTTCTTCAGCATTATCTGTTGCATTTTCCATCGCAATTCTTCGCGATGCTTGTTCACTTGTCTTTGATTCTAAATACAGACGATACACCATGGAGATTACCGTCATCGGAATCATCTCATCTAATATTGTTTGTGCATTTGGCTCAAATATTGTATCTGAATCTAAAACATCTTCATCAATGACATCTGGTTTAAGAAACGGCAATAACTGCTTTGAAGCAGGAACAAAATTTACAGAATTATGGAACTTGGTGTAAAAGACATGAATGCTGGTTATTTCACCTTCACGATATTTTTGAATAACCTCAATCATTGCATCACTAATCTCTATATAATTTAAATCATCAGAATGAATTAAATCGCGACTTAATTTGAAATTGCGGTATTTAAACCAACTATACCCTTTGATACCAACTACAAGATAGCTACCTTTAGGTGCTTGCTTTTTAAAGTGTTTTAGAACATTCGCATTATATGCACCACATAAACCTAAATCTGATGTTAAGACAATAGTAAGAGGATTGTGGTCTTCTTTGTTTTCTTGTGTCCAAAAAATATCTTCTTTTTCTACGCTTTTTAAAATTTGTGCGCATACTCTTTCAAGCGTGTCACTATATTCTTTATTTTTCTCAAGAATCTGTTTCTGCTTTTGAAACTTACTTATCGAAATCATTTCCATGGCTTGGGTAATTTTTTTCGTTGCTTCTACAGAACGAATTCTTCGTTTAATCGCTTGTTTTCCAGAAGGCATTTTTTTAAGACTTCCCTTTCATTTGCTTAAACAATTCTAAAAATTCAACCATTGTTTGATACATTTTTGAATGAAGATCATCTGAAATCATCTTCTTACTAGCGATTTCATCAATAATACTCATATGTTCATCCTTAAAATGACGATGCATCAGTGTTTCAAACTCTTGAATTTCATCTACTTCAAGTGATTCTAAAAATTTATGTTTCGCACTAAATAGTGATAACACACTATAAGCTAGCGGCATAGGTGCATATTGTTTTTGCTTTAATAACTCTGTTAATCGTGCCCCATGATCAATAATTTTCTTTGTCGATGCATCCAAGTCTGATCCAAATTGAGCAAAACCAAGAAGCTCACGATACTGTGCTAATTCAAGTTTTAATGAACCAGAAACTTGTTTCATTGCTTTTGTTTGTGCTGCAGATCCAACTCGCGATACACTCAATCCACTATCAACAGCTGGGCGCACACCTGAATTAAATAATTCAGTTTGCAAAAATAGTTGCCCATCTGTAATTGAAATAACATTAGTGGGAATATAAGCACTGATATCCCCTGCAAGTGTTTCAATGATTGGTAGTGCTGTTAAAGAACCACCACCATAGTTTTCATTTAATTTTGCTGCACGTTCTAATAGACGTGAATGCAAATAAAACACATCCCCAGGATACGCTTCTCGTCCAGGTGGACGACGCAATAGTAACGACATTGTTCGATAGGCTACTGCATGTTTTGATAAATCATCATAAATGATTAAAACATCTTTGCCTTGTTCCATCCACTCTTCTCCAATAGCACACCCTGCATAAGGAGCAATGTATTGAAGTGGGGCCATTTCGGAAGCGGTTGCTGAAACAATTGTCGTGTAATCCATTGCATCATGTTGCTTAAGCTTTTCCACGATTTGAGCAACTGTTGAGGCTTTTTGTCCAATAGCAACATAAATACAATACATATCTTGGTCTTTTTGATTGATGATAGTATCAATTGCAATTGCTGTTTTTCCAGTTTGACGATCTCCAATAATTAACTCACGTTGTCCTCTTCCAATTGGAATCATGGAATCAATAATTTTTAAACCCGTTTGAACAGGTTGATTAACAGATTTTCTTGTCATAACACCAGGAGCAACACGCTCAACAGGACGATACTTATCGCTTTCAATTTCGCCAGCACCATCTATTGGATGACCAAGTGCATTAACTACTCGACCCAATAGTGCATCTCCAACTTTTACTTCAACAATTCGTCCAGTTCGACGCACTTCGTCTCCCTCTTTAATATGAACATCAGATCCAATTAAAACTGCTCCCACATGATCTTCTTCAAGATTTAATACCATACCAACAACATCTTCAGGGAACATTAATAATTCCCCAGCCATTGCGTTGTTTAAACCATGAAGTAATGCAATTCCATCACCGACGCTTAAAACATAGCCAACATCATCAACTTGAAGTTCACTTTCATAATTTTTTATTTGATCTTTAATTAAAGAACTAATTTCCTCTGGTCTTAATTGCATACGATCACCTGCTCTCCTTTAATAATTGTGATTTTAATTGTGTCATCTTCGCTTGTAGTGAGCCGTCAATGACCGTATCACCAATAACAATCTTAACTCCAGATAGTAGTCGCGGGTTTATGTGGTTTCTTAACTCCACTTTGCTGTCTAATTTCTCACCAACTGATTTTTCGATATGCTCAATTTCTTCATTTGCTAGTTTACGAATAGAGTATACAATTCCTTCTTGAATATTCTTATGTTTGTTACAAATGGAATGAAATTCTTTTGCAATAACATGAATGAGTGACATTCTGCGTTTATCGATTAAAATAAACAGAAAATTTATAATATAATTATCGACATGTTCTTTGATGATCGTCACCAAAACATCCTTCTTCTTTGAGCTACCAATTTTAGCTGATCCAAAAAACTGAAAAACCGTGTCATCTTTAAACACGTCATTTATCCAGGCAAGCTGTTGTTGGTAAGCATCTAATTGATTTTGTTCAATAGCCAAATCAAAGAGAGCGACCGCATATCGACTTGCAATCTTCTTCACGATTGATCAACATCCTTTATAAAATCTTCAATCATTTGACGATCAATTGATTCGTTCATCTTTTCATGTAGTAAGCGTTCGCTAGCAAGCATTGCTACGTCTACAATTTCCTTACGGATACTAGACTGCATGTCTTTTCGCTGTAATTCAATTTGTGATCGAGCATGTTCAATCTTCTGCTTCGCTTGGCTTTGCGCTTGGCTGAGCATCTCTTCTTTAATCTTCTTCGCTTCACTTTCGGAATGATTTATAATCTTTTGTGCTTTTATCGCTGCTTCTTGCAATTGTGCATTTGCTTGTTTTTGCTTTTCAAATGCATCTTCTTTTGCTTGATTTGCATCTGTTAATTCTTTTTGTGCGATATTAGCTCTTTTATCAAGATACTCACTCACCGGTACCCACAAATATTTCTTAAATGCCAAAAACAGCAATCCTGTTGCCATAAGCTGTGCCAGCATTGTTATGGGGTCTGGTATTAAGCTACCAAGAATATCAATTTCAAACATAGCCATCACCTCCTAAAATCATAAATTAAAAGACAAAAATAATAATAAAGGCGATAAGCATTCCATAAATAGCTGCTGTTTCAGCAATTGCAGCACCTAAAATAAGCATTGAACGAATTTGACCTTCTGCTTCAGGATTTCTACCCACTGCTTCTACTGCTTTGCCTGCTGCAAATCCTTGCCCTAAACCGGTCATCATACCAGTCAACATGGCGATACCTGCACCAATCGCTACTAAACCTTGTGCTAATTCCATAATAAATCTCCTTTTCTAATCTTATTGGGTCAGTTCGTTCCCAATAAACACTGTTGTTAATGAAATAAAGATAAACATTTGAATTGCTCCTACAAATAAATCAAAATAGAAATGTAAAAACGGAGCAATAAATGGCCCAATAAAGTTTATGTTACCAATAATAGGGAAAAATCCTGATAAATAAGCGGTAAACCCATAAACTAAAAGAAGAATAATAGAGCCACTCGTTATATTTCCAAATAAACGCACCGACATTGAAATAATCGGGGCAATTTTACTAAAGAAATTCATAATAAAAAACAATGGGTGAGGGTCAAAGAAACTCTTTAAGTAGCCTTTAACCCCAACAGTTTTGATACTTGCTCGTTGAATCAAAATAAATGTAATCAACGCCAGGGTTAATGTCACGCTGAAGTTTTTTGTTGGTTGACTCAATCCAATTAAACCAGAAAAATTACTAATCAATAAAAACAATGCTAAAACAGCCACATAAGGCGCATAATTAGCTGCTGATTTATGATTAACATTATCTTTGGTTAACTTAGATAATGACTCTACAAAAATGGTCGCTAACAATACAATTCCCTTTGGTTTTTCATATACATCTGTTTCTTTAACCTTCTTATTTACAACAAAAATAATTGGCCTTCCTTGAGCCTCAATAATTTTTTCAACTTGCTCATTTCTTGAAAGTTCAACTAGCCGAGCGTCAAGAATCTCAAGAAGAATATCACTTTCATGAATTATTCTTTTAACAAGATCCCAATAAGGCTCAATATTTGTTTCTTTATACTGTCTTCTTCGAACAAACTGTTGCAT
>CAYGIY010000081.1:0-6270 GCA_964350055.1 uncultured Erysipelothrix sp. | reverse complement strand
TTTTTGTATAAAGCAATTTCCTTAAAGTATATGACTAATTTTAACATAATCAACCCAAGTGCGACCATATATATGTTTAACCACATAGGGTACATTACACTTAAAAAAAACGCCAAGATCATCAGACCATAGTTTACCACAGCATATAAAATAAAGGAACCAATCACGAAGCTCCCTTCAAAGAAAAGGTTGTTGACATAGTTAATGGTTAGTCTAAGATTAATCTGTCCAATGAGAACACCAACAAAAAAACCAAGTGCATATCGAACTCCGACAAACCATAAACCAATTGAAAGAATCACTCCAACGATGAAGCTTACTTTTTTTATTTTATCAATATAAACATCTTTCATGTATCTTTAGACCACTTCCATAAATATAAGAATGCATTAAGGACACCAAGCAGTACTCCAACAAATACGAGTATTGGCGTCGTGTTAAAAATATGATCCAACCAATAACCGAATAACGTGAATCCAGTAATACTAAATCCGATAACAAATCCAAGCTCTAGCGCTTTCAAGATTGCTCGTTTCATTACTTTGTCCCGAAAATTCGATCTCCTGCATCACCTAAACCTGGCACAATATACCCAATTTCATTTAGCTTCTTATCTAGTGCAGCTAAATATATGTCAACATCAGGATGATCATCTTCAACACGCTTGACCCCTTCAGGTACACCCACCAAGCAAACCAACTTTATCGCTTGGCAACCTTGCTTTTTAAGCAAAGAAATTGTTGCACTAGCAGATCCACCTGTCGCTAACATCGGATCTAATACCATCACCACTGCCTCTTTCATGTTTTGTGGAAACTTTGCATAGTATTCATGAGGTTGTAATGTTTCTTCATTTCTATATAAACCAACATGACCCACTTTAGCGGTTGGGATGAGGTTTAAAATACCATCCACCATACCGAGTCCAGCGCGCAATATTGGTATGAGAACGACGCTCTTTGCCAGTTCATGGGTATCACATGATCCCATTGGAGTCTCAATCGTAATTGGTGCTAAAGGTAAATCGCGTGAAATTTCATATGCCATCAAACCAGCAACTTCATCTAAATTTTCACGAAAGTCTTTTGTTCCTGTTTGTTTGTTGCGCATTTGTGTTAGCTTATGAGTAATAAGCGGATGATTCAATACATGTAACATAGTTTCTCCTTATTTATTTTCTATCCATTCTTTGATTGTTTCACCAAGTTTAAGCTGCGATGATTCATCCCCTCTTAATGCTTCAACAATCCATTGTGCAATTAACACAAAGTCTGATTCTTTATAACCCTTTGTAGTCATTGCAGCTGATCCTAATCTTAATCCACTTGTAACAAAAGGTTTCAACGAATCAAAAGGAATCGAATTTTTATTTGTTGTGATGTGAATTTTCTCAAGCATTTTTTCTGCTTCTTTACCTGATATATTAAATGATGCTTGAACATCAATTAAAACTAAATGATTATCAGTGCCCCCTGTGATAACAGAAACACCTTCTTCAATAAAGGCACTTGCCATTGCTTTAGCATTGTTCAACACTTGCTGTTGGTACTTTACAAATGAAGGTTGTAGTGCTTCATTAAAGCTGATTGCTTTTGCGGCAATAATATGCATAAGGGGGCCCCCTTGAATACCTGGAAATACTGCTCGATCAATATCATTGGCATACTTCTTCTTGCATAAGATAATGCCACCGCGCGGACCTCTTAATGTCTTATGTGTTGTAGATGTTACAAAGTCTGCATAAGGTACAGGTGAGCCGTGCAATCCCGCAGCCACTAAACCTGCTATATGTGCCATATCAACCATAAGATACGCGCCCACCTGATCAGCAATCTCTTTAAACTTTTTAAAATCAATAGCTCTTGGATAAGCACTTGCCCCAGCGACAATAAGTTTTGGCTTGGTCTTTTGAGCAATGGATAGTACTTCATCATAATCAATGATGTTTTCTTTAATGCTCACGCCATAGCTTTCAAATTTATATAAGATTCCAGAAAAACTAAGTGGATGTCCATGTGTTAGATGACCACCTGATTTCAAATCCATACCAAGAACCGTATCACCCGGTTTTAAAACACTCATGTATACTGCCATATTTGCACTCGAACCTGAATGAGGTTGAACATTGGCATGTTCAGCACCATACAGTTTACATAGTTGTTGTTGAGCAATACTTTCAATTTCATCGACTACATGACAACCACCATAATATCGCTTGCTTGGGTATCCTTCAGCATACTTGTTAGTAAGTACACTTCCTGTCGCTTTTAGCACATCATCACTTACAAAGTTTTCTGAAGCAATCAATTCAATTGTTTCCTTTTGACGTTTTTCTTCACGATTGATTACTGAAAAAATATCCTGATTAGTCATCAATTTCTTGATCCTCTATTTTTCTAATTTTATCGATTCTTCGTTGATGTCGTGATTCTTCATTAAAAGGCGTTGTTAACCATATCGACACTATCTTTAACATGGTGTCTTCATCAATGACTCGTCCACCCATTGCCAATATGTTGCTATCATTATGCTCCCGTGTCACTTGGGCTATAGAAATATCATTCACCAATGCACAACGAATGCCTTTTACCTTGTTCGCTGTAATTGAAGCCCCAATTCCAGTACCGCAAAAGACAATCCCAAGATCTGCATCTTGATTAGCAACAGCTTTTGCTGCTGGGTAAACTGTATCGGTATAATCAATAGCTTCTTGATCAAACGAACCAAAATCCATAACTTCATAACCCCATTTATCAAGCATTAATTTTAGTTTTTCTTTCATTTCAAAACCACCATGATCCGTTGCTAATGCAATGGTAAGTGGTAAATACTCTGTTAAATCATGTTTGATTGACTCTATTGTAATCTCACCTTGTCGAAGCACTTTAAGCTCTTCTGTTGTTGCATCTAAAACTGTTGAAGGTATACTATGATTTGTCTTATCAACTACAATAGCATCGATATGACCATCAAATACTTTGTATACTTCTTCAAAAGTTGTTGCTGGTGGATCATTTGAAATGTTCGCACTAGGCACTAACAGTGGTCCAACGCCTTGAATGACTTCTAAAATCCACGGGTCTTTTGGCATGCGAATACCAACTGTTGAAAACTGTGTTTGTTGATCATCTCGATAAGTTTCTTTTTTATTTAATACAAGTGTCAATGCCCCCGGCATCCATCGTGTGATGATTTGGCGATCACGCATTGTTAATTTAGCCACCGTTTCGATTTGACTTAAGCTTGATACCATCATTGGAAAAGGTTTGTTGTCAGGTCTTCTTTTAACTTCTTGAAGCTTAGATACAGCCTTTTTGTCACTAGCCAATGCAGCTAATCCAAAAACAGTGTCAGTTGGAAAGGCAACTAGACCACCATTTTTTAAAATACTTATTGCTGATTTGATATCTTCTTTTTTTAGAATTTTTGTTTCCATATGTTCTCCAAATTTCATTGTTATTTTATCATATTTTATGTTTTTTCACACCGTTATATCCAAAGGTTTACCTATTAAAAGAAAAACACCTTACGGTGCTTAATTGAAATAGATAAATATCATGCGATCTTTATGGTTGATGTCTTTCTTTGTTTTGACTATCACATCTTGATAACGTGAATAGATTTCATCAAGCAAAGCATCTTTTTGATCGTATCCAATCTCAAATGCGACAACTGCTCTCTTATTTAAAATCAATGGTAACTGATCTAATAAACGACGATACAAGTCAAGACCATCAACACCACCAAATAATGCTATATGAGGTTCATAATCTTTTACAGATAATTCAATATCTTCATTACTTCTGATGTATGGGGGATTGCAGACACAAACATCAACTTTAATGTTTCGATCAATTAAAGGCAGCGCCATATCACCGATGAAAAACTCAATTTCAGCATCATTTATGTGAGCATTCTCTTTTGCAACATTAATCGCATCATGGCTGATATCACTTGCAAATACGATTGCTTGTGGGTTTTCTTTTTTTAGAGCAACCGCTATTGCACCACTCCCGGTTGCAATGTCACATATCACAATGTTTTCATTAGAAAAATAGTCATCAATATCAGCACAAACATGTCCGATTAGCTCTTCTGTTTCACTTCTTGGTATAAGTACATGTTTATTCACTATCATTTTATAACCATAAAACCATTCAAAACCTAAAATGTACCCTAAAGGCTCATCGCGTAACATTTTTTGAACATTAAGTTCAAATTGTTCAACAAACGCTTCACTTATGCCTTCATCCATGTGTTTAAATAGATCCAATTGTAACTCAAAAAGCATTTCAAACAAGAGCCGTTTACCAACACTTAGATAATAAGGCTCTAATCCTTGTTGTTTTAAGTTATTGAGTAGATGTCTAGGCGTTTTCATTGATGGGTGCTTCTAACTTCTCTTTTTGTTCCCATTGTAATAAGGCTTCAAAAACATCATCCATTTTGCCTTCTACAATACGATCTAGTTGGACGATGGTTAAACCAATACGATGATCAGTCAAACGATTCTGTGGGTAATTGTATGTTCTGATTTTTTCAGACCGACTCCCTCGTCCTATTTTTGCTCGACGCTCAAGACCTTTTTCCGCTTCAATTTTCTCCATATGGGCTTCATACACGCGTGCACGAATGATTTTCATCGCCAAGTCTCGATTAGCATGTTGTGATCTACCATCTTGTACATTGACAGCAATACCTGTTGGAACATGAGTGATTCGAACTGCAGAATCTGTTTTATTGACGTGTTGTCCACCCGCTCCACTTGCACGATGTGTATCAATTGTTAAATCATCAGGATTAATCTCAATATCTTCCTCTTCCGCTTCCGCCATCGCTAAGACAGTTGCTGTTGAAGTGTGAACACGGCCTTGTGTTTCTGTCTTTGGGACACGTTGCACACGATGAGCACCAGATTCAAATTTCAAATAACGATACACTTGTTCACCTTTGACCATAAATGAGATAAACGTATATCCTCCTGCTTCTGTTTCTCTACTTTCTAAAACTTCAACCTTCCATCCCATAGTTTCTGCAAATTTTGAGTACATTCTATATAGATCCCCTGCAAAGATATTACCTTCATCACCACCAGCTGCTCCTCTAATTTCCATGATGACGTTTTTATCATCATCTGGATCTTTTGGAAGCATCAGTATTTCCAGTTTTGCAGTTAAATCTTCAAGCTTTGGCTCAAGTTCTTCAATTTCTACTTCGGCCATCAATACGATGTCTTCTTCTTTTTCATTTAAAAGCTCTCTTGCTTGCTCTAGTTCTTCATAAACAGCTTGATACTCTTTAAATGTTTCAACAATCTCACGAATTGAGGCTTGCTCTTTTGCAATTACCGTCATCTTCTTTGGATCTTTTAAAACGCTCTCATTCATTATCATTTCATCTAATGTTAAATAACGTTCTAGATATCTTTTTCCTTTTAAAATCATCGCTTCCATATTCAAACCTCCTAGGCTAGCTCATGTGTTAAATTGTTAAGCCAACTTCCCTTCTTTACACGTATTGATCCAATAACTATTCTAATAATTTGTTCTACCTGAACTATTAACAGTATAATCGGTAAATCATTTAATTTCAAAATATACACTAATACATAGGCAATCGGCAATCCAACTAACCACAAAATACCTGCATCTAAAAACGTAAGGAATTTTGCATCGCCTCCAGCTCTTAATGATGAGAAAATCATGACATTAAACATCCTTAAAGCTAATCGTAATGCAAAGAATCTTAAGATAAGTATTGAGCTATTGATAATCATCTGATTATCAAGTTGATATAACCCTACAAGAGTTGGTGCTAAAAACATAATAATCATAACCATTGATATAGATAACACAAGTCCTAAACCAATAAAATGATGCGCATTTTCTTTAGCTTGATCTAAATCCCCTTTACCTAAATCTGCCCCAAGAATCGCTGAAGTTGCAGCATTGACCCCCATTACGACAAACATAAACATTTGAGATAACTTAAATGCAACATAGTAACTGTCCATTGCGTTTGTTCCCAATGTTCCATAAAAACGAATAAAAAGTGTAGATCCTAAACCAAAGAAAAACTCGTTAATCATCAATGGGTACGTCCGATTAGACATTGCTTTCCACTGTTGTTTGTTAAAAGAGAATATTTCACTAGGTTTTCCAATGAATGATTCCTTTTGATTAATGGCATAAATAAGATATAGCACAACCCCAATAATTCTTGCAAATAATGTTCCATAGGCTGCTCCAACAATACCCAGAGTTGGAAATC
>CAYGIY010000080.1:0-6378 GCA_964350055.1 uncultured Erysipelothrix sp. | reverse complement strand
ATTAACATTAATCCTGCTTCAACTTCTGGATAATGATTGAATCCTACGATTTTATTGATGTCAAAAACAGTGCCGAAACTGCCGGCTTTTTCATCAAAAGCACCAAAGACAACTTTTTTAATTCTTGATTGGATGATAGCTCCTGCACACATTGGACAAGGTTCCAATGTGACATACATTTCGCAATTTTCTAGTCTCCATGAACCCAAATGTTTACTTGCTTCTTCTATTGCAATGATTTCAGCGTGATGCAAAGGGTTTTGTGACTGTTCTTTTTTATTGTAACCTTTGCCAATTATATGATCATCTTTAACAATCACACAACCAACAGGGACTTCATCCTCTAAGAATGCCATTTTAGCTAGTTTTAACGCTTCTTGCATAAATAGTTTTTGCATCAACACCTCCAAAATAAAAGCTATCACACACACTAGAGCCACCTTAAGGCTGCTGTCTTCCGACCCTGACCTGGTTCAGTAGGTAATGTTGTGATAGCACGTTTAATTATACATGCTTTTTATTTTTTTTCAATCTTTTCTAAACCATAAAAATAAGGTCTAAGTACTTTCGGTATCGTAATTGATCCATCTGAATTTTGATAGTTTTCTAGTATTGCTGCAACTGTTCTCCCTACTGCTAAACCTGATCCGTTAATAGTATGAACAAACTCATTTTTGCCTTTCGCTTCTCTTCTAAACCTAATATTTGCACGCCGCGCTTGGAAATCGCCAAAATTTGAACATGAAGAAATTTCTCTGTAGGTATCAGATGCTGGTAACCACACTTCTAAATCATAAGTGTGAGAACTTGCAAAACCAAGATCTCCTGTACATAATTCTACCACTCGATAAGGTAGTTTTAAAAGTTGCAACACTTTTTCTGCGTTTGCAGTTAATTTTTCAAGTTCGTTTTCTGATTCTTCTGGAACAACAAATTTTACCATTTCAACTTTATTGAATTGATGCTGTCTAATTATCCCTCGTGTATCCCGTCCTGCAGATCCTGCTTCTGCTCTAAAACAAGGTGTGTACGCTGCATAATATATTGGAAGATCATCCAAATTAATAATTTCATTAGCATGATAATTTGTAACCGGAACTTCTGCAGTTGGTGCTAAATAGTACCCGAAAGGTTGAACTTTAAACGCATCCTCTTCAAATTTCGGTAATTGTCCTGTGCCAAACATACTTGCACTATTAATCAAAAAAGGCGGTAACATTTCTGTATACCCATGTTCATTAATATGCAAATCTAACATGAAATTTATCAATACTCTTTCTAATTTCGCTCCCAATCCTTTATAGAACGTGAATCGTGCCCCAGTTACTTTTGCTCCCCGTTCAAAATCCAATATGTCTAAGTTTATTCCTAAATCCCAATGTGCTTTAGGTTCAAACTCAAGTTTAGTTGGTTCCAGATGCGTTCTAACTACTTTATTGTCTTTCTCATTTTCACCAACAGTAATTGTTTCACGTGGAACATTCGGAAGTAAATGCATGATTTCAGAGATTTTTAACTCAATTTGAGCCAATTGCTCATCAAGTTTTGTGATTTTTTTGTTTGCTTCCCCTACTTCATCCATTAAAGAGCTTGCATCTTCTCCTTGTTTTTTTATAGTTCCAATCTTTTTTGATGTATCGTTTCTAAAATTCTTTAAAGCTTCGACTTCTTGAATGATTTCTCTTTTATTCTTATCAAGTTTGACAATTTCTAAAATACCAGTATAATCCTCGCCCCTTGTACTGAGTTGTTTAATGATTTGTTGTGGATTATCACGTATCGTTTTTATGTCTAACATATTTCCTCCTGATGTTGTTTCACGTGAAACATTGCTATTCATTTCTGACTAATCTATTTTATCATTTAATATATCACAATAAAAGAGCACTATTCGTGCTCTTCAATATTAGAAGGTATAATTGCGACTGATGAAACTTCAGAGTTTTCATTTAGTTGAATCAGCTTCACACCTTGCGTACTTCGTCCATATGTGCCCACATCATTAAGTGAGATTCGGATCACTTGGCCACTATCAGTGACTATAAGCGTGTCTTCATCGCCATTTACAGCCCTAAGTGTTACTAATGCACCATTCTTTGGCGTGATTTGTATTGTTTTAACACCTTTTGCTCCACGGTTAGTTAGACGATATTCGCTGATCTCTGTCTTTTTACCATATCCACGCTCTGTAACAGCAAGTAAATATTGGCCTTCTTTGTCTGTTGTCATCCCCACTACATTGGATCCATCTGTTCTAAACCCTAATACTCCCGCGGCATTTCGTCCCATTACTCGAACATTATTCTCGTTAAATCTGACGGCTTTTCCATTTGATCCTGCAATGATTATTTCATCATCCCCTGTGGTTTGTTTTACAGAAATTAACTCATCGTTTTCATTTAGTCTGATTGCAATTTTCCCTGTTTGACGAATTGAATCAAATTCGTTTAAGTTAACTCGCTTAACAAGCCCTTCCTTAGTTGCGAAAATCAAATGGCTGAACTCGTTTTCACTACTAACTGATACCAATGCTCTCACTTTTTCGAATTTATCTAAGTTTAATAGATTTACGACAGGTATCCCTTTTGCAGTTCTTCCTGATTGAGGAACTTGATAACCCTTGATTCGATAAACTTTCCCAAAATTTGTGAATAACATTAAGTAATCGTGTGTGCTCATAAAGTTAAATTGATCGACGATATCATCTGAGTGTGTCGCCATTCCCTTAACTCCCTTACCTCCACGATTTTGTATGTGATAAGTGTCTGATGTTGTTCGTTTAATGTAGCCATTCAATGTTAATGCAATGACGACATTCTCAACAGGTATTAAATCTTCATCTTGCATGTCTAAAGCGGAGTCAAGTATTTCTGATCGCCTTTCATCAGCAAATCGACGTTTGATTTCTAATAACTGCTCTTTTATGATACCTATAACTCTCAATTCACTTGATAAAATGTCGTGATAATCAGCAATTGCTTCTTGAAGTTGCTGATACTCATCTTCAATTTTATTTCGTTCTAGACCAGTTAGACGACGTAAACGCATATCCATGATTGCTTTTGCTTGGATTTCACTTAAGGCAAAACGTTCAATCATGGTTGAAGTTGCTGTCTGATCATCTTTTGATGATCGAATAATACGAATAATCTCATCTATATTATCTAATGCAATCCTTAAACCTTCTAATATATGTGCTCTTTCAAGCGCTTTATTCAGTTCAAAGTTCACCCTACGTTTAACAACTACCTTTTGGTGTTCAATATAAACATTCAATGCTTCTCGTATACCCAATTGTTTAGGAGCACCATTGACAAGACCTAACATATTGATACCAAAACTTGTCTGTAAAGAGCTCATCCGATACAACTGATTCAAAATCACTTCTGGCTGTGCGTCTTTACGTAAATCAATTACAATCCTAATGCCATGTCTATTTGATTCATCTCTTAGATCAGTGATACCTTCAATCAATTTATCTCGAACTAGTGCTGCTATTTTTTCAACTAATACAGATTTATTGACTTGATATGGTATTTCAGTAACTACAATTCGTTTTTTTCCTGTTGGCATCTCGAGAATATCCGCTTTAGAACGAACGATTATTGAACCTCTACCATTTTCAAATGCCGCCTTAATTCCCGCTCTTCCTAAAATATACGCACCTGTTGGAAAATCAGGTCCTTTGATGACATCCATTAACTCAATTGTCTCAATATTAGGATTATCCATAATAGCAATCGTTGCATCAATAATTTCACCTAAATTATGTGGGGGAATGTTTGTCGCCATCCCAACAGCAATCCCTGTTGCTCCATTGACAAGCATGTTTGGAAAATATGCTGGTAAAACAGCCGGTTCTTTCTCTTCGCCATCGTAATTCTCAACAAAATCAATTGTGTCTTTTTGAATGTCTTTAATGAGTTCCATGGCTATCTTCGACATTCTTGCTTCTGTATAACGCATAGCCGCAGCGCTATCCCCATCAACAGATCCAAAGTTGCCATGACCATCCACTAACATGTGTCGATATGAGAAGTCTTGTGCCATTCGAACCATGGTTTCATATACAGCAACATCACCATGTGGGTGATATTTACCAATTACTTCACCAACAATACGAGCAGACTTCTTAAATGGTTTATCACTATGCATACCTAGATCATTCATCGCATATAAGATACGTCGATGAACTGGCTTAAGACCATCTCTTACATCTGGTAATGCACGTGAAACAATAACAGACATTGCATAATCAAGAAAAGAAGCTTTCATTTCAGAAGTAATATTAATATTTTTTATATTTTTGTTTTCTTCCATATTGGTTCCTTCTCTATATGTCTAAATTCTTTACAAATCGCGCGTTGTCTACAATAAATTCTCTTCTTGGTTCTACATCATCACCCATCAGCATCTCAAAGACTTGGTCAGCTTCAAGTGCATTATCAATGTCTACTTGAATCAATGTTCTTGTCTCAGGATCCATTGTTGTCTCCCACAACTGTTCAGGATCCATTTCCCCTAACCCTTTATAGCGTTGGATGTTTAATTTTTCACCCAATTCTTTTTTAATTCGGTCTCCTTCAGCTTCAGAATAAGCATAACGAATGACACTTTGCTTTGATATTTTGTATAAAGGCGGTTGTGCAATATAAACAAAACCTCCTTCAATCAAAGGTTTTAAAAAGCGGTAAAAGAATGTTAAAAGCAGAGTTCTAATATGAGACCCATCAACATCAGCATCTGTCATGATTACAATCTTATGATATCTAAGCTTCTCAGCATCAAAATCCTCGCCTATACCACACCCAAAAGCTGTAATCATCGATCTTATTTCGTTATTATCAAATATTTTATGTATTCGTGCCTTCTCAACATTAATTACCTTACCTCTTAATGGTAGAATTGCTTGAAATTCACGATTTCTTCCAAGTTTTGCTGATCCTCCTGCTGAATCACCCTCAACTAAATAAATTTCACTGGCTGAAGCGTCAGTACTTGAGCAATCGGCTAGTTTTCCAGGAAGTGAAGAAATTTCTAAAGCCCCTTTTCTTCGCGTTAATTCTCTTGCTTTTTTTGCAGCTAAACGTGCCTTAGAAGCAATAATCGATTTATCCAAGATTATTTTTGCTTGTGATGGATTTTCTAGTAAAAATCTTTCAAGTTGTTCTGCAAACACAGTTGATACAACACGCCTAACTTCAGTATTCCCTAGCTTTGTTTTTGTTTGCCCCTCATATTGTGGGTCAGGGTGCTTAACAGATATAATCGCTGTTAATCCTTCACGAACATCATCGCCGACTAAACTCTCATCGTCTTTTTTTAATAATCCTGCTTCTTTCGCATAGTTATTTATGATTCTTGTAAGTGAAGATCTAAACCCTTCTTCATGAGTTCCGCCTTCATGTGTATTAATGTTGTTACAAAATGAGTACAAGTTTGCGATAAATCCATCGTTATACTGCATTGCTACTTCAACGATTATTCCTTCTTCTTCACCTTCTACATAAACAACATCTTCATGAATTGGGTTTTTATTCTTATTTAAATAGTCTACATATTCTTTAATTCCACCATCATATCGATATGATATATGATGGCTAGTAGCTACATCTCTTAAATCTTCAAAAATTATTGTTATTCCTTTATTTAAGAACGCTATTTGTCGTAATCTATCTCTAATTATTTGATGGTTATACTCAACTGTCTCTGTAAAAATCAAAGGATCAGCTTTAAACACAACTTTACTTCCTGTTCGATCTGATTCTCCAACAACAGTTACACCATTAACTGCTTTCCCACCGTTTTCAAAACGCTGAAAATATGTTTTGCCTTCAAAATAGACATAAACCTCTAAATATTCAGATAACGCATTTACCACAGAAGCACCAACGCCATGCAGTCCTCCAGAAACTTTATAAGCACCAGAACCAAATTTGCCGCCAGCATGTAAAATAGTAAATATTGTTTCGATTGTTGATACCCCTGTTTTTTCGTGAATTCCCACAGGAATACCACGACCGTTATCCTCAACAGATACTATATTATTTTCATCTATCGTGATAGTTATTTCATCGGCATAACCAGCTAAAGACTCATCAATTGCATTATCTACAATTTCCCAAATTAAATGATGTAATCCTCTTTCAGATGTGGATCCAATATACATTCCTGGACGTTTACGAACCGCTTCAAGCCCCTCGAGTACTTGAATATCACTTGATGTATAAACATGTCTGTTTTTTTCAGTCATATGCTAAACTCCTTTAATTGCGTTGCCTTGTGCAACACGGTAAACTATAACATTTTCTTCACTAATTGTACGAATATCATTCAAATCAGTTGTTGTTATGATTGTTTGTATGTCTTTTGGTATAC
>CAYGIY010000079.1:0-6443 GCA_964350055.1 uncultured Erysipelothrix sp. | reverse complement strand
CATATATATTATCAACATGATGTGAGGGAAATTATGCAAGTTATATCAATAAAACAACATCCAGATTACTTTGAAAGTGGATTAGCTTACATACAAAAGAAGTGGGCTAATTCAAATAGTCAGATGGTTTATCACGACTGCTTGACCCACATGATAAAAACAACCCAACCACTACCGCAATGGTGGCTTTTAGTTGATGATAAGACTATTGTTGGTTGTGTTGGTTTGATTACAAATGATTTTATCAGTCGCATGGATTTACTCCCATGGCTTTGTGCTTTATATGTTGAACCTAAACTAAGAGGAAAAAACTATGGTTCTCTTTTAATGAGTGCTGTTGAAACATTTACAAAAGAACATTTTAATTCCATCCATTTGTGCACTGACCATATTGGCTATTATGAAAAGCATGGTTATACTTATATCGGAGATGGGTATCATCCATGGGGTGAAACTTCTCGCATTTATCAGAAGACTTTCTAGCAAACCTTTGTTTTCACTGATGCTTTTTTTAATCGAAATAACAACAAATCATAAGGATTTTAGCAGATTTTCTTGCATTTCAAAAGGTGTTTATGTATAATAAACTTGCTTGCATCAGAGGGGAGGTTGATTATGCCAAGAATCGTACTCAAAGAGAACGAAGTTCTAGATGATGCTTTGCGTCGCTTTAAACGTCAAGTGTCTCGTAATGGAACCCTAGCTGAAGCTCGCAAAAGAGAGTATTATGTAAAACCAGGCGTGAAACGTAAGTTGAAGTCTGAAGCAGCTCGTAAAGCAAAGAAAAAGCGTAAATAGGTTTTTTAAGCACATTCGTGCTTTTTTTTATTATAAAAAGTAGGTATGATTAGAGTGTGAAGGAGGATTAACCTTGTATCAAACAATAATAACCCTCAATGATTTAACGGTTGAAGAAGCTGCAATACTTTATGGCGTCAATGATCAGAACTTGCAATTTCTAGAGAAAGAATTTGATGTGATCATTACTGCAAGAAATCAAGATTGTAGTATTCAATCTGAAACCAAAGAGGCACTCAATCAAATCAAAGCTGTTTTTGATGAAGCATTAAAAGTCATTCGTATAAAAAAAGAACTTACATTACCTATACTTGAATATATTGTTGAAATTAATCGACAACACAAACGATCGATTACAGATTTAAACAAGCATCCAATTGCTAGTAATAATATTGGAAAAATGATATACCCTAAAACATTTGGACAGCTTAATTTTTTTGAAGCGATGAAATCTCATGACTTGACATTTTCTATTGGTCCAGCAGGTACAGGAAAAACTTACCTTGCAGTTGTCTATGCGGTTTGGTGTCTCAAACACAGTCATGTCAAAAAAATAATATTGACTCGTCCAGCAGTAGAAGCTGGTGAAAACTTAGGGTTTTTACCAGGTGATTTAAAAGAAAAAGTTGATCCCTATTTAAGACCACTTTATGATGCACTCTATGATATGTTAGGTGTTGAGGCAACAAACAAGTATCTAGAAAAGGGCTCAATTGAGATTGCACCTTTAGCCTATATGAGAGGACGAACACTTGATCAAGCATTTGTTATTTTAGATGAAGCTCAAAATACGCTACCTTCTCAAATGAAGATGTTTTTAACACGCATGGGCAATGATTCTAAAGTTGTTGTAACAGGAGATATAACTCAAATTGATTTACGTAAAGATCAATTATCAGGACTAAAAGATGCCATCAGTAAACTGGCAAACATCAGTGAAATATCATTTGTTTACTTGCATGAGTCAGATGTTGTAAGACATCCACTGGTTAAGAAGATACTAAAACGATACGAAGCTGCTTAAAAAAAGTGGTGTTTAATCACTTTCTTTTGTAGTATGTTTAATTTCGTGTGTCACGTGGATATTCACTGCATTTTTTGATATGTTACATGCATGGTCACCAATACGCTCAATGGTACCAAGAATATCAACAAAAACCGACCCACCAACCTGAGCGAGACATTCAGCAGATGCCATACGTTGAAAGTGACGTTGACGAGCTTTATACTCAAGTAAATCTAAATAGTTTTCATCTTCTAAAACTGAATTATGTAAACTAAAGTTCTTTTCATCAAAAATCCTTAATGCACGGCTTAGCATATGAGTCACTAAATCCATCATTTGAGTGATGTCCTCAATAGCATGTTTTGAAAGTTGTTCTTTTGCATCATAGATCATGTCATAAAACTCGACTAAGTTTGTTGATAAATCGCCAATCCGTTCTAAGTTCTTTATGACTTGCAGATTAGTCGTGTATTCTTCTAAGTCATTTTCGCTTAGATTTTCTTTGGCAATTAAAAGTAAATAGTCCGTGATTTTTGTATCCATTGAATTAATAATGGATTCAAATTGCATAACAGATTCAAACGCATGATGATTTCCAGTTAATAAAAACTCACGTGTTTCTTCAAAAGCTTCTGCTGTGATATCACCCATTTTCAAAATAGAATTCTTTGCTAATCCAAGAGCACCTGATGGTAAACTTTTGACGATTTCAGGGTCTAAGGTCATATCTACCTCACGATATTCAATTTCATCACCTTTAATCACTTTGCGCACAATTTTAACTAAATACTTAACAAATGGATAAAGTACAATTGTAGCTAAGGTATTAAACATAATATGAGCGATGGAAATCTGAAGTAAGCTATTGGCATTAAAATATGTCGTGATCAGACTGTCAATTTGAATAAACTGTCGCAAAAACAGCATCCCAATTATGGTTCCTGCAACATTAAATAACGTATGGACACCAGCCGCCCGCTTTGAAGCGAGTGACCCTCCTAAAGCAGCGATAATGGCTGTAATTGTTGTTCCAATATTGGATCCAAATACAAAAGGCAATGCAGCATCAATAGTCATTCCACCTGCTTCATAAATCTTTTGAACAATACCAATCATTGCGGATGAAGATTGAATCAAAGCTGTCATCACAATTCCACCTGATAAAGCAAGTAGGGGGTAGTTAGACATTTGTTCTGTTAATTGACGAAATAGAGGGACTTGACTGAGTAGTTTCAACTCATCACCCATTGTTTTTAATCCAAAAAACATGATACCAAATCCAAGAATTGAAGATCCAATATAAACTGTTTTTTTCCGTTTGGTAAATAAAACCAAATAGGCACCGACAAAAATAATATAAAGTGCGAAGTTTTCGATTTTTAAACCAATCAAGAAAGATGTGACTGTTGTTCCAAGATTAGCTCCCATGATGATTCCAACAGATTGCTCTAAACGCATTAACCCAGCACGCACAAATCCAATTGTGATTGCCGTTGTTGCAGAAGAAGATTGAATTAATACAGTAATCACAGCACCTACTAAAATACCCATATAAATCTTTGATGTATAGCGATCAATGTATTCACGCATTTTATCACCGGCAACTGCTTTTAAACCATCCCCCATGTATTTGATTCCAAAAAGGAATAGTCCAAATCCCCCAAGAACGAAATCCCAGCGGATTATAGAGTTCGAAAAAAAAGTAACGATTGAATCAATCATAGTGCTCTCCTTATTCCACTGCCATTTTAGCACAAATTTTATAAAAAAAATCAACGATTCACACGTTTGAATAACGATTGTTGTTGATTAGATTATGATATAATCAATATCAAGGAGAGTGTATGAACTTAAATTTTAGTAATCAGACCAATCAAAAGAAGTGGTACCAGTACAAAGGTGAGTTAGAAAATATCCTCAACCTTGTAATTGATCGTTTTGATTTGGACCAAATGACACAGGTTAGCTGTATCTTAGTTGATGATAAGAGCATGCATCAATACAATCTAAACTATCGCCAAATTGATCGCTCTACCGATGTATTGACCTTTGTTGATGAAAACCAACCGAATTATCTAGGTGATATTATCATCAATGTTGAGGCAATCACCTTACAAGCCAAAGAATATGATCATACGATTAAACGTGAAATATGCTTCTTATTTACGCATGGACTATTACACGCATTAGGCTATGATCATCACACATCATCTGATGAAGCAATGATGATATCAGAACAAAAGGAGATTCTATCGCATGTTTCTAAAAGAAGCTATCGCAAATCTAATTCTTAAGTTTAAACACGCCATCTCTGGTGTCATTGCTGGATTTGCACATGATCGTTCATTACGTGTGCATTACACCATCGCCCTTGTAGCAATTTTGGTGTTTGCATACCTAAATATAACAGTCATGGAATGGCTTGTTGTCATACTAGGGATTGCACTAGTCATCAGTTTAGAGTATATTAATAGTTCGATTGAATTGCTTTGTGATCATGTTCAAGCTGAGTTTCACGAAACAATAAAAAAAATAAAGGATTTCGGTGCCGCAGCCGTCTTAATCGCTTCTTTGATGGTCGGTGTAATTGGCATCTTAATTGCTTTACAATACGTAGGATAAAGGAGAATTATGAAACATCAATTTATTATTGACTTAGCATTTCAAGCCATGGATAACGCTTATGCACCTTATTCAAACTATCATGTTGGTGCTTGTGTTTTAACCAAAGACCAAAAAACATTTTTAGGTGCAAACATAGAGAATGCTTCATATGGAGCAACCAATTGTGGTGAGCGTAGTGCTATTTTTGCTGCCTATTCTAATGGCTATCGCAAAGAAGATATAGAAGCCATCGCAATTGTATCAGATGGAAATACCTTAGCTTCACCATGTGGTATTTGCCGCCAGGTTCTTTCAGAACTTATTAGTGAAAACACACCAATCTATTTAAGCAATAAAAAATCTTCAAAAGAAACGACAATCAATGAGTTATTACCAATGCGATTTACAAATGAGGACTTAAAATGAGTTTTAAAAGCGGCTATATCGGTTTAGTAGGACTTCCAAATGCTGGAAAATCAACATTATTAAACACGATATTAAAATCAA
Source organism: uncultured Erysipelothrix sp. (assembly GCA_964350055.1). Classification (GTDB taxonomy): domain Bacteria; phylum Bacillota_I; class Bacilli_A; order Erysipelotrichales; family Erysipelotrichaceae; genus UBA6182. The sequence continues at coordinate 1,528 of CAYGIY010000079.1, read as the reverse complement.
AGGTGGCCATTGTATCACCAAAAGCACAAACCACACGTCATGTGATTGTAGGGATATACAATGGTGAACATGAACAATTTGTCTTTTTAGATACACCAGGTTTTCATCAAGTAGGGGATGGATTATCTAAACAAATGGTAAAAGCAACGACAGTAACCATACCAGATGTTGATTTAATCTATTTTATTGTTGATGGCAAACATAAACCTGGACAAAATGATAAACGGCTGATTTCACTTGTTGAAAAAGCAAATAGACAAGTCTTTTTGATTTTAAATAAAATTGACCAACTCAATAAGGAACAGTTATTAAATCAGTTAACACTTTGGTCAGAACTTTTCCATTTTAATGAAATCATTCCAATCTCAGCACTTAATCATGACAATGTGGATCGCTTATTACAAGTAACACGTGATTATATACCCAATGGGGAACCATTTTATTTAAGTGATGCCATCACAACCCAAAGTGAGCAAATGATTATTGCTGAAATAGTTCGTGAAAAAGTCATCCACTTAACCAATCAAGAAGTGCCTCATAGTGTCGCAGTTGTTTTAGATGAACTTGAGTTTTTAGAAAACAAATTGAATATTATGGCGACTGTTGTGGTCGATAAAGATTCACAAAAGGGTATACTTATTGGAAAAGCTGGTCAAAAGAAAAATGAGATTATAAAACAAGCTTCGATTGATTTACGTCGTTTGTATCAGCTTAAAGTTAATCTTCAGTTATTTGTAAAAGTTGAGAAGAATTGGCGAAACAAGCAAAGTCGTTTAACAGAATACGGATATGACCCAACAAAACAATGAACAACACACTGCTTGGACTTATTCTTGATCGCAAGGACTATAAAGAAGCTGATGTTTTGCTGACTGTGTTGTGTGAAAACCATGGTGTGATGACTTGGATTGCAAAAGGAGCAAATAAACCAACGAGCAAATACAATAGCTTGCTACAACCTCTGAATATGATCAATGCCTTAGTTGATGTAAAAAAGGGCATTTCTTTATTTAAGAGTGCTTCCCTTGTGAATAATTATCATCACGTTAGTGAACACTTAGAAACATTAGCACTTGCATCATTTATGCTTAAAACAATTGCTATAAATGCACAAGATGACCCACATTTATTCGAATTTGATCGTGTGATAGCTTACATGGATTTACTAAAGACTTCAAATCGATATGCCATTGGAACCCATTTCTTGATGAATATTGCATCTAAAATGGGATTAGAGATGGTCTTTGATCAATGTGTGATTTGTCAGGCAACAACAATTGCTGCAGTATCCGTTGTTGCTGGTGGATTTGTGTGTCAAACATGCAAATTTAATATACCTTGTGAAGTGTATGATGTTGGATTTTATCGAAAAGTTAGATGCTTAAGCAAAGCGACATTATCGCAAATAGAACAATGTGGTCTTGGGTTTATCATTGAACATATGAAATTATATGTTGATCTACTTGATGAAACCATCAATATTCCTAAGAAAAATTGGCAATTTCTTATACAAATATAATATAATAAG
>CAYGIY010000078.1:0-6488 GCA_964350055.1 uncultured Erysipelothrix sp. | reverse complement strand
AGTAAAACAACATCATCAGCCTTTCCTCTAATGACTTTTTCTTGAATTGTTTCAAGTAAATTATTGTTCATGAGTACCTCCGATTATAATAATATTATAATTATTTATATGACATAAAACAACATATTCTTTCATTTTCTTTCATATCTCAACAAAAAAACGAGTTTGTTAAACTCGTTTATCGTTTATAATCATCTTCTACACGCACCACATCATCTAAGTGTGGTGTACTCACTTCAATGAATACACTGGTCTTTAATGCAACAACACGATGAATTTCATTTGGTTTAAAATGCCATACATCGCCAGGTAGGTATTCATCAATATGTTCGACGCCAGCAATCTTAGAAATAACATGAATATGACCAGTTAATAAATAACTATGTTCTACTTTAAAATCATGGTATTGAAGCGATGTCCGCTCACCTTTATTTAAAGTTATTTTCTTCAATGCATAATGTTCATTCACACAAATCCAGACCTCTTCTCCCCATGGTTTGGGTACTATTTTTTCAGGTTGCATTTTTACTCCAAATTAGCATGACGTTTAAACATCTCTTCACTGGTCATACCTGTTTTTTGCATAAGCAACATAATACTCATATCCAAAAATAACAATAACGATTGCTCAAACAAATTACCCATTGGTTGAATTGATTGAAAATCATTATTTGCTGTTGCTTTTGGTGAAGGTGCAGGAATACGGACGATGACATCGGCCATTTCAGCAATTGTAGACGCAGGATTGATGGTAATCAATGCAAGCTTAGCTCCTAATGATTTTGCTTTTTTTGCTATAGAAACAAGACTTTGTGTTTCGCCAGAACCAGAGCAAATCAACAGTAAATCCCCTGACTTAATCGAAGTGGTCGTTGTATCTCCAACCAAATAACTTTGATATCCCATATGCATCAATCTCATGACAAAGCCTCGTGCCATAAATCCACTCCGACCCGCTCCAGCTATAAAAACTGTTTGATGATCTACTAATAAATCAACAAAAGCATCAGTCTTTTGCTCTGGAATGGTTGTAAGTGTTCGTTCTAGTTCTTGTACAACTGTTTTACTTATTTCATGTGGTCTCATTGTTCTTTCTCCATAATTTCTTTGATGCGTTGTGCTGCTTTGGCAGGCTCATCTTGATTGGTTATCCCTCCCCCAACAACAATCACATCCGGTTTATAAGATACGACATTTTCTATCGTTGCAAGCTTTACACCACCTGCTACAGCACTTTTACTTTTATTTATCACTTGATTAACAATTTCAAGCTCCGCTAGCGGTTCAGATTGTTCACCTTGCAAATCAAATGCAGTATGAACACAAATAAAATCAACACCTAACTTATCTATCAATTTTGTCTTTGCTTTAATGTCTTCAACATCAATCATGTCTACCATAATCATTTTACCATGTTTAGTCGCTGCTTTAACAGTATTGGCGATTGTTGTAGGATGACTAACACCTAAAACCGTTACAATGTCTGCACCTGCCAAAAAGCACATATTTGCTTCTAATTCTCCAGCATCCATAATCTTAGCATCAGCTAAAACTAAATGTTCTGGAAACTCTTGTTTCATTTTTCGTACGGCATCCAATCCATATTCAATAAGCATTGGTGTACCAATTTCAATGATATCTACCCATTTCTGACATTGATGCATCATTAAAATTGCTTCTTCTACATTAACAGTATCTAGTGCTAATTGTAATTTCATAGGTCACTCTCTTTCTTTATCACAAACACTTCATCTAGATCATATATAGGATCGATCATTTCACCTTGACGCAAACATTCTGTATCCTTATGCTCACGATTGAGTAGCACATTTTCTAACATTTTTAAGCTACCTTCTACAACTTTTAACTTGTTTTTTTCATATTTTAGTTTTTGTATAGCATCATTGGGTAAATGAAAATCAAAGTAGAATATTTTATCACTTTTAGGATAATACAATGTTTTTAAAACATAATCAGCATTATCTTGTCCATATTCATTCACCAATCTAAGATACATCAATGACATTTTAAAGTTGTTGTAGGATTCCAAACTGTCATAACTAGCACAAGCATATGCTTGAGATAAATTATGCACAAATAATTCTTTATACCGGTTTCGCGAGCCTGAAAGCACCATCGCACAATCATGAACTTTTAGTATCCTAACTGGTATATCTTTTGCTTTTAGTCTAAGAATTGAGTTTCCACATAGGCCATAAAGAAGAAGTATCTCATCTACATGTTGGATTTGATCAATTTCATGCTGCAATAAGTCATTTAAGCGCTTGGGATCATCGTGTTGTTTAATTTCAAGGTATTTGACATCAAAATTTACTTGATGGTTTATCGCAATCATGTTCACATAAGGTTCAAATATCGCACAGCTTATGATTTTTCGTTTCATGATGAAGTGTTACCTTTCAATCATAATCATACTAAATCTTTCAAATTCTATCAACAATGAATTGATATCACTTTAAAATCATGTCTATTTTTCGTATAATGAAAGTGGATAAAAGGAGAGATTAAATGAGATATCAAGATAAAGATAGGCTTGATGTACAATACAAACGACTAAGTGTCTATCGGAATAAGAAAAACCGAATGATTTACTACTTTAAACAATCAAAGACTGCTTATAAAATTGATCAAAGTGATATTCGTTTTATTCAATTGTACAATTACCGATTTCAGTTTTCGCTACTAGTGATGCTGTTATCATTTGTTGCGAGTCAACTGGCTTGGGTAGGAATTATGGCTGGTTTGATGATGCTTGCATTATTTGAAGTTTGGTTTAGATATGTTTATCTAAAAAAACTGCAAATTTCTGTGGGATTTGATGCACCTGATCGAAGCGGGATAATTCAATCAACCATGGCTGAAACAAATAAAGTAATTTATATTAAAATGTTCGCTTTTGGATCAATTGCAGTATTTTCTTTGATTAGTGCTTATTTAGGTGAGTACTCACCTGCATATTTCTATGGAATGTTAGCAATTGCCGCATTTGGATTTGGTCAGTTTGTGTTACTAATTTATGTGAAATGGTTAAAAAAGAAAGAAGGGAACTAATATGAGTAAAGCAAATGAGTTATTAGAAAAAATCAAAGAGTATCAAAACTTAGATTATGAAGAAGTGTACGTAGATGAGCGGTATGAGTTTACACCTTATATGAAAGTTGAAGAATTGTTTGAAGAATTTACTGAAACTGTAAAATCACTTCATAAAGATGAAGCAACAAAAACGCTGGTTCAATTTGTTAAGTCGGCAGAAAGCAACATTCAATCACGTTATTTAATCACGTGTGACTTCAGACAATACGCTGCAACAGAATCAGCGAAAAGTGCTGCTGAAGCATTTGATGCAATTGAGAAACTACTAAACATGGATTTCTCTCCTTATGTAAACACAGCACCTGAGAAAATATCGTTGGCACTTAAGCGGATGCAAGCTTTGATTGCACAATTTATGATTACACCTCGTTCAATTGTTGTATATGAAAGAAAAGATCCTTCTGAGTATTCTGAAGCAACACTGACCGTAAGTCCTTCTACGATAGTTGAATTCGATCCAATGACATTAAGCAGTGAGAAAAATTGGAAACAAGCATTTGATGAGGTTAAAGAAGGTATCGCATTACCAACTCAAGAAGAATACAAAGACTACATTGAAAAACATAGAATTGTTAAAGAATATATTAAAAATGAACCAAAATCAAAAAGTATGTATCGTCGAAAAGGATATGAGAAAACATACAACTACATTCGCGAAGTGAAACAAACACAAAAAATGGCAATGTTTGCCCTAGGTGTTGTAGCTGTCATCGTCATATACTTCTTATTCTTTAATTAATATCAAAGAAAACACACCACTTGAGGGTGTGTTTTTGTTACTAATGTTTTGCTTTTTCTGCTTCTCGCCAGTTGTCTTGATAACCACTAAGCAAATCTACAAAGCGCTTGGCAATGAGATGCGGACGTGTAATTGCACTTCCGACAACCACAGCATGTGCACCTAAGAAAATACATTTCATGGCATCTTCAGGTGTATAAACGTGCCCTTCCATCATGACGTACGCTTGATCACTAAATTGTTGGCAAAAATCTGCAAACATACGATAATCAGCACCTTCAATGTGTTGTGTTTCTTTTGTGTAACCATAAAGTGTTGGAGCAACAATATCAGCACCAAATGCAACCGCCTTCTTTGCTTCTTCTACATTTGATACATCAGCAAATATCGGAATATTCGGGTATTTTTCTTTCACTTTTGGCAACAACTCAATCGCAGGAACTCCTTGATGATTAAGTTGAAACGTACAATCTAAAGCTATGATATCTGCTCCAGCTTCAACAATCTCATCCACAGCTTCCATCGTTGGCGTAATAAAAACATCAGAATGAGCTACCCATTGTTTGTACAATCCAATAATTGGCAAATCAACCTCTTGTTTTATGTCCTTTATTTGTTTTGGTGAATTAGCACGAATACCAACAGCTCCAGCCCACTGTGCAGCCTTTGCCATCATAGTGTGGGTCACATCAGTAAATATCGGATCATCATGCTGTACTTGGCAAGATACGATTAAGCCACCTTTCATTTTTTCAATCATTTTATTTTTTACCATTAAATATCTCCTCGTATGATACTAAATTTACAATTTCGTGTTCTTTCGGCTTTTTATCCGTATAAACAAAGTCATATTCACTCGTATTAGAGAAGTAGCAGAATCCACGTTGGACAAATTTGGTAGAATCAACAAGAAGAATACCAACATCTGCATTCTTAACTGCTATTTGCTTATACGATACCGTTTCAACCGCAACAGTGTAGCATTCCCCTGTAAAAGCATCAACACCTGCTGCTCCTATTAATGCGATATCATAGCGAAACTTCGATGTCTCTTCAGCAGTTTTAGATCCAAACACCATTTCATAATAGGGGTTATATGTTCCGCCAATAAATTCAACAGTTGCTTCCATCTTTCCTAAATGTTTCATCACCATGATGCTTGGAGTAACAATATGGATGCGTTTGTTCTGAATATAGTTTAATAAATATACAGTTGTTGAACCGCCATCCAAGAATATACAATCCCCATCTTTAATTTGTTTAGCAGCCATCTCACAAACTTTTTTCTTCTCTTCAATATTCAATAAACTTCGCTGATTGACATTTAAGTCATTGGATTGACTCAACGAACTAAAAACGCTACTTAACACAGCTCCACCATGTTGTCTTTTCAATTTCCCTTGTCTTTCAAGTTCATCCAAATCACGTCTTACCGTAGCTTCTGACACAATAAGTTCTTTCGATAATTGTCTAATTGTAACAGCTGGATGCTTGTCTAATCGTTGGATGATATAGATTAATCGTTCACTTGCTAGCATAATTTCACCTCTGATAATGATTATATCAAAATCTATCAAAATGTGACACCTTTAATGAAATTTATCCGATAGTTTCGCAATGGGCTATGTTATAATTATGTTGTTATTTAAAGGAGCATTCATGAAAATTGTATATTTAATTCAAGGACGTGACGATCCCGAACAAGCCATTCAATTAGCAAATGCACTATCAATCGATGATTATGTTGTACTAACACTTAATGATAGTAAATGGGTTGATGAAGCTTATTACTTGTTTAACCGTCATCGTAACATTCATTTAAGCACATCAACCGCATTTGCCACAATGGGGGATTTATCCGCTTCACGCACATGGCTATATCAGCTAAAAGAAGCATGCGACAAATTCAAGTTTGACTATGCTATAAATTTAACTGAACATGTGATGCCTGTAAAATCACGTGATGAAATCATTCAATTACTCAAGCAGTGCGACGGCGATAGTGTGTTTTCAATCCAGCGTAATAGCGAAGAAGATGAAACATTAAAAAAGCAAGTCAGTCAGTATTTTTTGGGAACAAACGCAAGACAATTTGCAATTCGAGAATCTTACCGTAAACGCATGCAATCATATGCAAATATACTATATAGAATAGGATTACGAAGAAAGCTAGACTTTACCGTTTATGAAGGGGAACCTTGGTTTGCACTAAATTATAATATGGCACTGGCATTTGGAAACGAACTCAAATTTGCATCAGAACACTTTATTCTTTCTTGGTTTAGTGAACGATATGTGATTCAAACCATGTGGAAACAATTTGTTGCTCATCAATCATTTGTTAATGATTACTTAGTTGCACTAAACCCTGAAGAAGAAAAATCAAAACCATTTAAAGTAGTTGCTCATGGTTTTGATAGACAAGATATTGCAAATTTGCTGATACATTACAACCCTGTGTATGAGCCACCGTATGACTATATTGCTGAGGAAATTGTAGAAGTCAAAAAAGGAATGCTAGATAGCACAATAGATTACATCAAAAATAAACTAAAGAAAAAGTAGGATTTCAAATCCTACTTTCAGAGAGTTGACAAACAAACATGTTTGAAGACTCTCTTTTTCTTTGGAATAA
>CAYGIY010000077.1:0-6569 GCA_964350055.1 uncultured Erysipelothrix sp. | reverse complement strand
CATCTTTACCTCCATAACAGAGAATATCATATCATAAATTGATAAAAATGTATGAAGCTCACTACTAATTGTAACTTTTATATGCTAAAATATTCAAGTTGTTAAAAAAATGCCAAGTTTGTTGAAAACCAAACATATCTCTGATAAAATGAAGTTGTGAAATATGTAACAAACTAGAAGGACTAGCATGGAACATAAACGGGTTAGGGTGTATCCACCACTATTTAGTACAATTACAAAGCGTATTTCAAATTTTAATAATTTCACTATTGTGATGTTGTTGATTGCATTTTCTGCAATCGGTATTTTTATTTTTGCAACAATTTCAGGCATTGATAGTGAAGCGTTTCGTGTAGCACCTTGGATTTTTATTATCGTTCAATCACTTGTAAATATACCATTTTTACCGCTATGGATTATTGCCCTACCTATTTTTGGTGCTATTATACAATTACTTAGTAACCGTTATTCTGAAAGCATGCGTGATGTTGCGATTGTGATTACCACATTCTTAACATTGATTTTGGTGTTGGCTTTGTATCCTAATGCTGTCATCGAACGTTTGCATTTTGACTTTCCAAGCCTAATGGGGTGGGGTTTATCGTTCCATATAGATATGCTTGGATTAACGATGCTGGTTTTAACGTCAACCATTTGGTTTTTTGTGATGATTTATTCACATGAATATGTCATGTTTGAGAAACATCGCAATCGTTTCTATTTCTTTATGGCTGTGACCTATAGCGCAATTTTAGGAACAATCATGGCAGGTGATTTATTAACGATGTTTCTGTTTTTTGAAATCATGACATTTAGCTCTTATATGCTTGTTACTCATGGTCAAAAATCTGAATCATTTAATGCCGGTTATAACTATATATTCATGGGACTGATTGGTGGATTTGCTATATTGCTTGCGATGATCTTGTTGGTGACCACAGTTGGTCATGTGAGATTTATTCCATTAGCACAAGAAATGGCACAAATGGGCTCTTTGAGATACTTTATCATTGGTCTGCTTGTTTTTGGTTTTGGAATAAAAGCGGGTATGGCACCGGTGCACGTTTGGCTACCAAGAGCTCACCCTGTTGCTCCAACACCAGCAAGTGCTTTGTTATCGGGTGTTATGATTAAAATAGGTGCATTTGGAATTCTTCGTGTAACAACGACTTATTTCTTTCCATCATTCAATCAGATTAGTGGTGTTGATGATGTGTTGTGGTTAAGTTCGCATTATTTAGGTGTGGGTATCATTTGGCTTGGCATTATCACTATGGCGATAGGTGTTTTCTTTGCATTACAACAAGCAAACATGAAAAAAATGTTGGCTTATCATAGTATTAGCCAAATGGGTTATATCATGATGGGAATTGGTGTTGCTTTATATCTTGGTTATCATGGTGCAATGGGTTATTCTGGAGCACTATATCATATTATTAATCATGCTTTATTTAAATCTTTGTTGTTTATGATAGCAGGGGTGGTGTATTTACATACACATGAGCTAAACATGTATAAACTTGGTGGATTATGGCGCAAGTTACCATTTACAGCGTTGCTTGCTCTGATTGCTGTTTTGGGTATTACGGGCATGCCTTTATTCAATGGTTTTGCAAGCAAATCTATTTTACATCATGCAATCATTGAATCTTATGAATATGGACACGCCTCCTTTAGATATGCAGAAGTCATGTTTAATATCATTAGTGCTGGAACGGTGTGTTCTTTTATTAAGTTATTTGGTTTTACTTTTTTAGGTAAAATGCCAGAAGCATTTGAATCAATTCAACCCAAACGTTTTCAATCCATGCATTTAGCGATGGCTGGTATTGCATTTATTATTATACTTGTTGGATTAAACCCAAACTACATCATGAATGCATTTATTCTACCCGCCCTTGGTCAAACCACATTTGATCCCTATTTTGTAAATAAGTATATCGTGTCTATGAACTTCTTTAATTTTAAAGACATGTTTGGTATGGTATGGATTTATGCACTGGGTGCGAGTATATTCTATTTTGGCATTAAATATCATTGGTTCCATTTAAAGATTCCTGTGTGGTTAAATATTGAGTTTATCCTTTCATATCCATTTAAGAAACTAATGTCTATTATGTGTAAACTTATGGGTAATTGTGGATGTGATGATGAAGTGATTGCCCTTGAAAGAAATGCTTTTAACCTGATTAAAGAAGAAGAAGAGCACGAACCATCGTTTACGGAACGGTTTGTCAATACATTGAGTATTTTCTCAAATCGCTATGAACCAACGATCATTAAAAATGATGTTCTTATTTATGCTGTTGGTTTAACCATTGTACTTGTTGTGCTGATGTTTGTGAGCTAAAAAAAAGCGCAATATGTTGCGCTTAGCGTTGAATGATTTCTACATGAACTTGTTTGTTTGAGTTCATGTTTTTTAATTTCTGCATATCCTTAGCAGGAATATGACTTTCAACATCAATGGTTGTTCTTGACTTGTCTATGGAAATATTTCCAATGTATTTCTGGTGGATACCACATATTTTTGAAGCGGTTTGCACCAATTTTTTTGGACTCATGCCTTGTTTAGAACCAATGTTAATGATGTATGTGTTGTATGATTTGCTCTTCTTCTTGCTTTTTTGTTTAATCGCTTTAAAGGACATCTTTTGGTCAAACTGTTCTAAAAGTGCTGCAACTATAATTTGAGCGTCATACTTTGACAATAAATCATCTGCTAAATCCATATTGGTTGTTGAGAGCTCTTTGTTTTGAAAAATCATTTTCTTGATTTTTGTTGCTAATATTGAATCAAGCTCCAATTGTGTTGGAAGTGGCATTAAGGTGGTTGAAAGATTTTGATCTTTTACAAGATATTTAAAGCTACGAGCATCTCTTGGTGTTAAGAGTGTGATGGCTTTACCACTTTGTCCAGCACGTCCTGTGCGGCCGATGCGGTGAATGTAATATTCATCATCTTGAGGTAAGTCATAATTGATGACGATATCCAAAGAATCAACGTCAATCCCTCGTGCTGCAACGTCAGTTGCTATTAGTAGTTCAACTTGATTATTCTTGAACTTACTCATAATGGCAGTTCGCATTTCTTGACGCATATCACCATGCAATGATGCACAGTTAAATCCACTTTTTTGAACTAAGATTGCAAGGTCATCAACCATTTTCTTTGTGTTACAAAAAATCATAGCTTGACGTGGTTGAAACATAGCAAGTAATTGCATCAGCAATTCAGTTTTATCTGTGCTGTTTACTTCATAAACCAATTGCTCAATCGCATCAACATTTTTTTGTGTTGCTTTAATGTTGATATGAGTTGCTTGTTTTAGGTATTTGCTTGTGATGTCTAAAATACTTTGAGGCATGGTTGCAGAGAATAGGCTTGTTTGATGATCACGACCGATTTGACTTAAGATTGTTTCGATATCTTCCTTAAATCCCATTTGTAGCATTTCATCTGCTTCATCAAGCACCAAATGCTCAATATCATCTAGACGAATTGTTTTACGACGTAAGTGGTCTAAGATACGACCAGGTGTACCAACGATGATGTCTGCGCCTTTTTTCAAATCAAAGATTTGTTGCGAGATGCTTTGACCACCATAAACGGTCACCGTGCGTATATTCTCGATTACACTAGTAAAGGCGCGAATATGTTGTGTAATTTGAATTGCAAGTTCACGTGTTGGACAGACGATAAGGGCTTTTGTTTTCTTATTATCTGCATGCATTAATTTTTCAATAATTGGTATGGCAAAAGCCGCTGTTTTACCAGTGCCTGTTTGACTTTGACCGATTAAATCAGTGTTTTGTAAGATTAGCGGAATACATTTTTCTTGTATTTCAGTTGGTTCAGTAAATCCTGTTTGTAAAATGGATTGGACCAACTTGCTAGTTAAGTTAAATTCATTGAAGTTCATTTACTACTCATTTCTTGCCTGTGACTGGCTGTTTTAAGTCACCGGTTGATTATAACACATCCAACAGCATAAAACACATGATTTAACACTTTATTTACAAATATTTACAAATAAAAAATTCATAAGCACATTAGTTTATGAATTTTTGAGTTTTTTACTGACTTAAGTGTTTACAAGCCTCTTCTATCATCGCGATGATAGCAACTACTTGCTGATCTGTTACTTTCTTTAAAGTATGATGTTTTATAATGTCGTGTAGGTCATCATAGAGCAATCCATAGTCTGTAGCTTCTGATGGTATAGTTTTTTCAATGAGTTTCTGGTTATCATCAAGATAGGTTAGTGTACCCCAATTGCTTTTTGGTTCCGGTTGAATATTTATTTCAATTGGCTCTTGCTTTTTTGCTGCTGAAAGATGACCTTGTGATGCTTTTGTAAATGAACCATGGGTGCCATGAATGATAAAACGAGGATAGTCACGTTTAACAAACAAACTGGAAGATACATGTACCTTGAGTTGATTATAATACATGTCTATAGCAAAAACATCTTCAGCTTGATCGGTTACAATAGAACGGACATCATATACAACTTTCTTAGGTATGCCAAACAACGAAACCATTTGATCGATATTGTGAACACCAAGACTAAACAAAAACCACCCAAGTTCTCTTATGAAAATCTTATAATCATTTGGTGTATGATAATCATAATGGGATTCAATATCAATAATCTTACCGAGTTTATTTGACTCAATTACCTTTTTAAGCGTTAGAAAATCCCCATCATATCTACGATTTTGATTGACATAACAAATCAGTTGCTTCTCATTGGCTAAGTCAAAAACTTCTTGTGCTTCTTTTGCATTAAGGGTAAAAGGTTTTTCTACTAAAACATGTTTGTTGGCATTTAAAACTTGTTTAGCATAATCAGTGTGTGTGTGATCTGGTGTATTGATAACAACACATTCAATATCATCATCATTTAAAACATCTTGAAGTGATGTCGTGAATTGAATATTAGGGTATAGTTTCTCGCGATCTTGTTCTATTTGTGAAATACGATCTTCCATGCGTCGATAGACAGATTTCACACGGATATGATCACGACCTTTTAAATAGGGTAGATGATATTTGATTACACTGTTTCCAAATCCAATATAAGCAATCGTTAACATAAGAACTCCTTTTTAAAATATACTAGCATTATCGTGGTAATTCTTAAATAATAAAAGAGCTCGATTTGATCGTAGCTCTTTCGTGGGGGGGGACTACATTATAACCTATTTTTACCCGAAATGCACTATGTAATAATACTTTCAAAAACATTCAAAAACTTTCAAAAGTGAGAATTAACTACTAAATAGAGACTTTGTTAATAACTGTGAAATTTTTGTGAACAAAATAGTTGCGCGTGATTGTGAACTAAGATAGACTAATAGTGTAATCGTTTACAGTAGACGATACAAGGAGGAAATATGAATAAATTATTTAAATTGTTATTCGCTGTTGTTTTATTATCATCTGCTCTAGTAGCATGTGGAACAACTGACGAAGATCCAGATGATGGGTTATACGGTGGACGCTTAGTTGTTTACTCACCAAACTCTGATGGAGAAATCGAAGGTCTTCTTTATTACTGGGGAGACAAATATGGAGTTGAAATCGAACTTCAATCCATGGGTACTGGCGAAGTACTATCAAAATTGGATGCTGAAAAAGCAAATCCACAAGCTGACATTCAATTCGGCGGTATGAACTTAGGTGTTTATTTGAACAACAAAGATTTATATCAAGCATACACAGCTGAAGGTGATGACTTATTACCTGAAGGTTACCAAAACAAAACTGGTTTCTTCACAAACTATTTGCTTTCTGGAAGTAACTTACTAGTCAATACTGAATTAGAAGCTGAATTAGGATTAGACATCACTAGCTATGCTGATTTGCTAAATCCAGTATTAAAAGGCAGAATCGCAATGGGAGATCCAACAAGTTCTTCTAGTGCATTTGCTCAATTAACAAACATGTTGTTAGTTATGGGTGATGGTTCATACTTTGATGATCAAGGTTGGGACTTTATTGAAGAGTTCATCTTAAATCTTGATAACAAAATCTTGGGTTCTTCTTCTGCTATCTACAACAACACTTACCAAGGTGAATTCGTTGTTGGTGTAACTTATGAAGATCCATCAGTTGCTTTAATCACTGACGGTGCGACAAACTTACGTGTTGTTTATCCTGAAGAAGGCGCAGTATGGTTACCATCTGCTTCAGCAATCGTTGCAGGAGCTCCAAACCTAGAGAATGCACAACGTTTCTTAGACTTCCTAATTTCTGATGAAGGACAAGAAATTGTTGCTAGCTTAACAAACCGTCCAGTAAACATCGATATTCCTAATACAAATCCAAATATGATTCCATTTTCACAAATCGAATTGGCATTTGAAGATATCGAGTTCGTTGCTGAGAACCGTCCAGATCTTCAACAAAAATGGGCACAAACTGTCGCTAGACTTGCTAATTAATTTTTAGTAAAATATTAGAATAAAACAGACTAGGAGAATGATGATATGAGCGTAGGTATTAAAAGCCGTGATGCTGTAAAGCGTTATGGCGATATCACCGTTATTACTGGTCTTTCCTT
>CAYGIY010000076.1:0-6588 GCA_964350055.1 uncultured Erysipelothrix sp. | reverse complement strand
CGTTATGATTAAGTAGAAAAAAAAATTGTTGTATGATATACTATCAACGCGTGGATTGGAGGATGAGTGGATGAGAGATCAAGTTATATTTAAGTGCTCGGAATGTAATGATGAAAATTACATTGGCACACGTAATAAACGTAAAAATCCTGAGAAGATGATAATTCAAAAATATTGTCCAAAATGCAATAAGAAAACAGCTCACAAAGAGAAAAAATAACCACATTGTTATAACAATCGTGGTTTTTTTTAGGAATTATTGTCATTGCTGACGATACTTTATTATGAAGACACTCGATGAACAATTGGAATATTTAATTGAACTTGCTATAAGTGACCATGTCAATGACATCCACATTCAATGCAACGATCCTGTTATCACTGTTGCCTTTAGAGGACTTCAAGGTTTAAAAGAAGTTCGATGTTTAGACTTAACACCTTCATTTATTGAATTTTGTAAATTTAAAGCAAATTGTGATAGTTCCATTTACTCAATTCCACAAACCGGTCGATTTGAATTGATCATACACAAAAAGCTCATACTCATTCGCTTTTCAATCATAGAAACATATCATGCAAAAAGTGTTGCCCTTAGAATCTTAAATGGAATCACTGTCTCTCACTTTAATCGTTTGACAAACAATCAAATCGCAATTAAAAAATTACAAGAACTCTCAACAATCACGTCTGGACTTATTCTATTTAGTGGGAGTACTGGGAGTGGAAAAACAACGACAATGATTACGTTTTTAAAAAATTTACAGCAAAAAAGAATTTATACATTAGAAGATCCGATTGAGCAATTACACCAACAGTTTATGCAGCTACAGATTAATGAGAAAAGGGGATTGACTTATTCCAATGGTCTTTCACATTTATTAAGACATGATCCTGATGTTATTGTATTGGGTGAAATTAGAAATGTGCAAGAAGCAAAAGTAGCCATTTCTGCTGCTTATACAGGGCATTTGGTCTGCTGTAGCATTCATGCAAGCAGTGCTTATTTAACACTCGGTAGACTGTTGGATTTAGGTGTCAGTACCTATGATCTGATGCATGTGTGTCAAGCAATTATTTATCAAACACTAACCATCAATAAACAAGCAAAAACAAGGAGTGCAATCTATGATATTTTGGATCAAAAAGAAATATCATCATTACTCCTTAGTGCCTAAAACTCATATTTTAAATCAAGTCGCACTATTGTTAGAACAAGAATTACCGTATCAATTCATCAAAGAATCATTGCGATTAAAACATCAAACACTCGATACATTGGTTTCTGTGTGTTATCGTCATTCCACTTTAACATACAATCGACTAAGTCAAATGTTTTCTCAAAAACAATTGCTATTACTTCAACTTAAACTGATAAAACTAAAGTCACAGATTTGGCAATTAATCATTAAGAAACTCGTGTATTCTATTTCTGTTTTTATTATGAGTTATCTTTGTTTGATGATTTTTTACCACTTTGTTTATCCACTGTTTTTATCCATTTATCCTATCAAACAACTTGCATGGTTTAGTGGGTACTTGATTATTAGTTATGTGCTAATCGTTCTTTTTATCATCATATTAGTTATCCTTTTCTATCTTAAACATTCTTATTACAAACAAACATTGCTACTACAAAAAATTCATAGTATTTGGCCACATAGTATTATCTTTGAATATTACAACAATGTTTTCATTCATGTTTATGCCATGTGTTTAAAAGAAAATTACTCATCAATGTTAACGATTGAATTAATGAGAGGATTACATCATTTACCTTATTGTCAAGCGATGGCTTATCATATAAACCAAGAGTGCCAACAAGGCGAACGATTGCATCAAGCCATCATTAACCAAAACATTTCCATGACATTAAATCAAGCAATTGAATTAGGTATTGCAGCAAATGATTTATCAAGTTCAATGAATCGTTTATCAGAAATGAATCATCAGTTATTTGCCTATAAGCTTGAGCAGTTTATCAATAGGATTAATATCATGATTTATATTGGTATTAGTCTTCATGTTTTAATGATCATTCAAGTCATCCAATTACCCATTGAGATAATGAGTCACATGCTTTAAGGAGAAAAAATGAAAAAATCAGGATTCACTATGGTTGAGATGATGATTGTTATGCTGATTGTTGCTTTGCTATTTATTCTAACAGTACCCAATATATCTCATGTTTTATCTATCGTTCAAAAAAAAGGGTGTGAAGCTCAACTTAGCGTTGTCGATGCCGCAATCCTACAATATTTTTTGATTTATGATGGTTATCCATCATCCCTTGATCAACTTTTAACGGAAGGACTTATTAGTGATGAGCAAAAAACGTGCCAGAATGGTCAATCCATCTTTATTCAAGACAACCAAGCTTATGTGCCATAGAGGTTATACTTTCCTAAACTTGTTAATGGTGATGCTGATTGTTAGTTCAATTGTGATGTTGAGTGTGCCTATCGTTTCGTATTCTTTTTATCGTCAAAAACAGATTGAAAGAATCATGAGTTTTGAAATAATCAACGCACAACTTCTAGCTATTGCTCACCATAAAAACACTTCTATTTCACACATCACTGGTCATCCAAACTTGTATTTCAATCATAAAGGGAACATCAATCAAGCACAAACAATATCCTACAATCGAATGGGGGTTTCATTAAAGGTTGTTATTTTTTTAGGATTGGGTCGTTTTGAAATCAAGTAAAGGGTTTTTATTAATCGAAATTCTCATATCGCTCGTGCTTGTTTCAATTATGATTCATTTACTCTATCAACTACTAAAGTCATGAAACCTTTAAAAAATGGATTTGTTTTGATTGACGTACTCATTAGTATGTTGGCATTTAGTTATCTATTATTTGTGATGACAAATTTACTGATCATGCTAAGTACATTAAATATTGAGGAAAAACCTACTGAATTTGAATTATCAATCAGACAACTGCAATGGCAAATTGCAATCAATAATCGATTACTTACTTATGAAGATCAATACTGTTTTGATTATTATCAAGACATGCGATGTTTAAGTTTGGTTAATAACAGATTGATCTTAACTCCTGGAACACAAATTGTAATCACAGGACTGAAAGATCCTATGTTATATCAATTTGAACATGCACTTTATATCAAGGGCCACTATCATGAAAAAGAGTACACTTTCAAAATATGGGATTTACAATAAAAAAGGAGCGATTCTGCATGTTACTCTCGCTCTTTTTTTAATATTTGTGTTGATGTTTTCTACGATTTCAACAATCAAATACCTCAACCACCAGCAACAAAATCTAGCAAATCTAGCCTTTATGCGCATGGATATGGAAATTGCTGCATTACTTTACTACCACAATCATCAACCTAAGCATCATGATGCAATTTACCAGTATCAGCATTGGATTACATACTGGTATCGTGATGATTCATTGATCATATGGTTTGATGGGTATTATGATTATCAATTAGTCATAGCATTAGATGAAAATGGTGTGCCAGTATCAAGTAAATATATCTATGAGTAATTGGTTTGATGATATAATACTTAGAAGGAGCTAGACTATGAACCAACGAATAGATAGAATTATAAAACTTCTCAAGCTAAATAGCTTAGATGCCATGTTAATTGAGGACGCATCAAATGTGTTTTATCTTTCACAATTTACAGGGACATCAGCATCATTATTGATTACAAATAATCAAGCCTATGCATTGGTAGACTTTCGATATATTGAACAAGCCAATCGTCAATGCGTTGATTATAACGTGCTGGTATATGATCAAAGTATGGAAGGATTCACACAAAGAGTTAATGAAATCATGATTAAAGAAAAAATAAATCGAATTGGTTTTGATGGCGAAAAAATGGTGTTTAATCGTGTTGAACGCTTAAAAGAAGTCATTGATGTAACATGGATATCGAAAGATTTAACCACACTTCGAGCCATAAAAGATAAGCATGAGATTGCTTTATTAAAGCAAGCGATAACAACAGGGGATAAAGTATATGTCGATGTGTTTTCAAAAATTGAAGCAGGAATGAAAGAACTAGACGTTGTTGATTTGCTTTATAGCGCACTTAAAAAAGAAAAAGCCTCAGGATTTTCATTTGATACGATTGTAGCAAGTGGTGTACGCTCTAGTATGCCTCATGGAGTTGCATCCAACAAAATTATTGAACCAGACGATATTGTAACCATAGATTGGGGTGTTAAAAAGGACTATTATTGCAGCGATTGCACGCGTACTTTCTTTATGTCACAACCTAAAAATAAGCAGCTTATCGAGATTTATGAATTGGTTTTAAAAGCAAATCGAGCAGCAATAAATGCTGTTAAAGCGGGTGTAAGTACCAAAGATATTGATTATATTGCACGTACGATTATCGAAAACGGTGGTTATAAAAATGCATTTAATCATGGAACAGGTCATGGACTTGGTATTGATATCCATGAGTATCCACGTTTAAATCCATTTACTGATGTTATATTAGAACCAAACATGGTGATTACAATTGAACCGGGAATTTATATTGAAGGTGTTGGTGGGGTTCGTATTGAAGATGTTGTTGTTGTAAAAGAAGATGGTTGTGAAGTGTTGACAAAATTGAGTAAAGACTTACAATATATAGCGGAAGGAAGATAACACATGATACAAGTTAACGATTTAAGACCCGGCGTAACTTTTGCACATCAAGATGCTATTTTCGTTGTATTGGATATATCTCATAACAAAACAGCAATGCGTCAAATGATTGTAAAGGTTAAAGCAAAAAATCTACGCACAGGAACAATTTTAGAAGTGTCTTTTACAGGTGGTGATAAGGTTGAACCTGCCCATATTGATAAAAAAGAAATGCAGTATCTTTATGATGATGGTGAAAATGTCATTTTTATGGACACATCAACCTATGAGCAAATTGAGATTGCAAAGTCGTATTTAGAATGGGAAATGAATTTTCTTAAAGCAAATGAAAATGTTACAGTTTCAATGTTTGAAGGAGAAGTATTAGGGTTAGTTTTACCTGATAAAGTTGCCTTACAAATCATTGAAACAGAACCTGCAGTTAAAGGAGACACGGCAACCAATGCAACAAAGATTGCTGTCTTAGAAACAGGACTAGAAGTGAAAGTACCACTTTTTATTAACCAAGAAGAAATTGTCTTAGTCAACACATCTGATGGCAAATACAGTTCTCGCGCATAACAAGCATTTAGATGCTTGTTTTTTTATCATCATTTACTGTTTTATGCTATAGTGATGTAAGTATTCAATGCTAGAAAGGACAACTTGTTAAATGAAGTTTAATAGAAATGTGATCATCATCGGTGGTGGACCAGCAGGGATGATGGCAGCCATTGCATGCAAACAATTTTATCCAAAATCAACGGTTGTTCTTATAGAAAGAAACGATTGTTTAGGTAAAAAATTACGGTTAACTGGTGGCGGGCGATGCAATCTCACCGCAAATGTTAATCAACATGAAATCATCAAAAACACACCACATCATGGAAAATTCTTATTTAGTGCATTAAACCAGTTTAGTACACAAGACATACAACAGTTTTTTATCACACGTGGCTGCTTATTAAAAGAAGAAGATCACCAACGCATATTTCCAGTAAGTGATCAGGCACAAGATGTCATTGATGTTTTAAAGCGTGAATTAGAAAAATTACAAGTGGAAATTCAGCTTAATTGTCTTGTTGAAGCCATTGATTATTCATCAAAAAGCTTGCTTTCATCATGTGGGAAATGGACTTATGATCATCTTATATTTGCTACTGGAGGGAAAAGCTACGCTGTTACAGGATCAGATGGTACAGCTTTTGAACTCATTAAAGCATCTAATCACACCATTACACCTTTATTTCCAGCAGAAGTACCACTTGTATCTCATGATGCTATCATTCAATCAAAGTCACTTCAAGGTTTGTCATTTAAAGATTGTATGATACAAGCATATGTTAATGAAAAAAAGACAAGTCAGGTTTGTCATGATCTGATTATCACTCATTTTGGTATCTCAGGACCTGCAGCTTTACAAACAAGTAGTTTTTTAACTCAGGCTTTAAAAGAGCATCAAACGATTAAACTGGTCATTGATTTTTGTCCAGATATAACTTATGAACAACTCAAAGATGAAATGCAAAATCTAACATTCGAACAATGTATGCTTAATCATCGTATTCCTAGACGTTTAATTCAAGTCATCCAAAACACGCCAGAACTAAATCAAAATCCTATATTAAGCATCAAACAGTTTCCATTAAATATTCATGGATGTCGAGGATTTTCATCTGCATTTGTTACAAGTGGTGGTGTTCAAATTGCAGAAATATCACCAAAAACAATGAAATCGAAGCTATTATCTAGTTTATCCTTTTGTGGCGAAGCATTGGATATCAACTCTTTAACAGGTGGCTACAACATGAGTGTCGCTTTTACAACGGGTTTTTGTGCTGGTAAGCATGCATGCTCAAATGAGTGATTTGATGCAATCACAAACTAATTTGTAAAATAAATAACAAGTGATTGACAAATACAATTGCTTTTGATATCATACCGATGTAATACTTCAGGGCAGGGTGT
>CAYGIY010000075.1:0-6779 GCA_964350055.1 uncultured Erysipelothrix sp. | reverse complement strand
CTACTGAGGTTGAGACAAACGATCCATACATGATAACTAATATATAAACAGCAAACATCAGTATGAAACTTAATAAGAAAGTACTGGATGAATCACGGCCAAGAACCGTTTCATCATAACTGATATCAACAGCCATGGCCTCATAAATTAAACCAGGGTTTAACTCAAGCGCTTCAAGGTTTTTGTTGATTTGGATACTTTGAAGCATGCTACTGATGACTTGACCATTGTATGACATCCAATCACGATCTAAAACAATGGCAGAAACAGAAGTTGCTGATTGAATGATAAATCCTTCAGGTATTATTCTTTCTTGTATATCTTGTCTCATCTGATCTGTGGAGGTGTATAGCGAATAATCATCTAACATCGATAGAAACATATCCTTGTCTATATCGTCTGTTGAAATAATGATTCCAGCATTTGATAAGGAAGTTTTTATATCATTTGGATCATCAACTGGATCGGTAATATCACCAGTATCAGGTGATGAATCAAATAATGCGATGGCAGTTGGAACAGTGGTGCCAATCAAGAAAACCATACTGATGATTAGTGTGGTAATAATGACACTCTTTTTGGTTAAGATGCTACGTAACTCAAATAAAAACACATGTCTAATTTGTTTCATCATAATCACCTACTTTCATCACGAAGATATCATGTAAACTTGGATAGTAAGGCATGAAACTGTCTATTTCAATTCCAAGTGTCATGCATTGTTGCAAAAACTGATTGGAGTTAAGATTCTGATTAAGTTCTATAATCGCAGATTGGCGATCATTGAAGCACTCTTTTGTAAATGGTTGCTTTTTAAATAGTTCCACTAGTTCTTGATCTGGGATATTCATTGAGCGTATGCGAATTCGATTGTTTCCCATCGTTTGCTTAATATGATTCAAGTTACCACTTAATACAATCTTGCCTTGGTCAATCAATGTTATTTCATCACAAAATTCTTCAACATATGACATTTGATGTGAGCTAAAGATCACAATTTTTGACTGCTGGATTTTCTCGCTAATCACATCTTTTAAAACTTGTGAATTGACAGGATCTAACCCACTAAATGGTTCATCTAAAATAATGATATCTGGATCATTCAATAATGCTTGGGCAATTTGAACTTTTTGCTGATTCCCTTTGGATAGCGTTTCGAGTTTATGCTTATACGCATAAGATAGTTCAAAGCGATCTAACCAATAGGCAATCGATGCATTGGCTTCTTTATTGGTTGCTCCTTTTAGTTTTGCAAAAAACTTCAATTGTTCGCCAATAAGTTCCTTACCATACAATCCACGTTCCTCTGGTAAGTAGCCCACTTTTACTTGACTTGGATCAAAAGGACGGCCATCCAATAAGAATGTGCCACTATCTGGTTTGAAAACATCCATCATCGCACGAATTGTTGTTGTTTTACCTGCTCCGTTTCTTCCAAGAAAACCCATTGCTTTTGATGATGATACATCAAATGAAACATCAAACAATATTTGTTTCCCCGAGAAGCTTTTATTAATATCTTTAATCTTTAGTTCCATGATTCTCCTTTGACTTTCTAATCTTTATTCCTTTTTGATGAGTTGACCAACTAGCATATAGTAAGAGAAGACTACCAGCTCCTAATAATATTGTGAATGCAAATAAAACGGAAATAAGGGACGTATTTGGATCTGTTACATTGCTAAAATGATTAAAACTAAAACCAGTCGAAAAAGAAGCAATCAAAAATCCAATGAAAAACAAACCAAACTGTTTGCCTTTTGCTAGGTAAACATTTGCTTTTGCAATCTCATCGGTATAAAACCGCGGCGTGTTTTTTGTTCCCTTAAAATAGTGGAGGTGGTTATTAGAACAAACATATGTCCACCCTTTTTTCTTGTAGGTATCAAAATATTCTTGATTGACTTGATCATTAAAATCAATCATATAGTCACTAATTGATGCAAGATCATAACCCATTTGATAACTTAAAAAAGGAACCTTGATTTCTTCAAGATGCCATCCCTTGATTGCTAAATCAGATAATCGTTTTAAGTCTTTTTCTTCACTTGTTGCTAGTGCCGTAAGATTCATTGTTTTCTTTTTTTGCATGATTGATGTCCCTCTGGTTGTGAATTAAGTATACAAACTGTTGGAAGTGAATGTCAAGAAATGACGTTAAATAACCTTAAATGATGATATAATTCTTCAAAAGGAGTTCGTATGACAGCAATCACATCAGAATTTTGGCAACAATACAAGTATATTGGGAATCTATCATCCAATCCAAAACAAGACACATGTGCGTATGTGCGTAGTAGTAGTGATATTAAGCAAGATAAGTACAAACACAATATTTGGATTTATCAAAATAGTAGGCACTTTCAACTTACAGCTTTTGATGATGAAGCTACCTATTGTTGGTTGGATGATGAATCAATATTATTCACATCCAATCGTAAAAAATCAAAAGAAGAAGGATTACCTCAAACAGATTTTTTTACGATATCAACCCTTGGTGGAGAGGCAAAACAACTGTTTTCTGTTGCAATGGTCGTGACTGATTTAAAGACACTGAATTCAAATGAAGTATTACTAAGTGCAATCTGCGATGTACGGTATCCTGATTTATACAAAGCATCAAAAGAAGAACTCAAAAGTATTGCAAAAACAGAAAAAGACCAAAGTTTTGTAGAAGAGATTAATCAAATACCTTTTTACACAAATGGGGGTTCATTTCTTTCAAATAAAAGAAGTCGTTTATTTCACTATAACATTGACAAGAAAGAATTGAAGCCATTAACAAAAATAGGTTTACAAGTATCATCATTTCAAATCAACAGTGACCAAACAAAATGTTTGATAGTGGGTAGCACATTCAAAGAAGTTGTTGATTTGAGCACGGATATTTATGAAATGGATTTAAAAACAATCAAATACAAGAAAGTGTCTAAAGGCAAGCATATGATTTCAGGGGCGTATTACTTAAATCATGATATTTTTGCACTGTTAAAACCTTTTGACGCACCATTTGGATTGAATCAAAATTCAGTCATCGCAAAATTAAACACAAAATCCAGTCAATTTGAAACCATCATTGATCCAGTGTATTCAATTGGCAACAGCATCAATAGTGACATTCGATTATTGGGTTCACCACTAATTCAAGTCATCAGTGGTGAGTTGTTTTTTACTCTGAATATTGAAGATCATTCAAGACTTATGGCAATTGATAAACAAGGACAAGTCAAACAGATTGTTGAATGGTCAGGATCAATTGATGGCTATACTTATTATAATGATCAATGGATATTTATTGCTTTAACCAATCAAAACCCACAAGAGCTTTATGATATTAACCAACAACCTCTGACCTCAATTAATCATTTAGAAGAATCTATTACATGGATTAAACCTGAACCTATTGCATATGAAGTTGATCAACGTAAACTAAAAGGATGGGTGATGCTTCCTTTAAAATACAATCCAAAAATGAAATATCCAGCGATACTCAACATCCATGGTGGACCAAAAACAGTGTATGGAGAAGTTCATGTTCATGAAATGCAACTTTGGGCTAATCAAGGATATGTGGTGATGTATACCAATCCAACCGGTGCTGATGGTCAAGATAATGCATTTTCTGATATCCGCGGGAAATATGGTACGGTGGATTATGATGATTTAATGGGATTTGTAGATGTAGTCTTAAAAAGATATCCAGCCATTGATGACAAACGAC
Organism: uncultured Erysipelothrix sp.; assembly: GCA_964350055.1. Lineage (GTDB taxonomy): Bacteria > Bacillota_I > Bacilli_A > Erysipelotrichales > Erysipelotrichaceae > UBA6182. Next base: position 3,058 of record CAYGIY010000075.1, on the reverse strand, counting down.
TTGGTGTCACCGGAGGTTCTTATGGTGGATTTATGACCAATTGGATGATTGGACATACCCAACGTTTTGCATGTGCGATCACTCAACGATCAATATCAAACTGGACATCATTTTATGGTGTATCCGACATTGGGTATTTCTTTACGATTGATCAGCAACAAGCAACACTTCAAAAACCATTGGACATGGATAAGTTATGGTGGCATTCTCCAATTAAATATTTATCAAACATGAATACACCAACATTGATCATTCATTCCAATAAAGACTATCGTTGCCCAATCGAACAAGGCTATCAACTATTCACTTGCTTAAAAGAGAAAAGAGTACCAACAAAGCTAGTTTTATTTCATCATGAAAACCATGATTTATCGCGCAATGGAAAACCAAAAGCGAGACAAAAACGCTTAGATGAAATGTTAGCATGGTTTAATCAATACTTAAAGTAAAAAGGTGAAAGCCTTTTTTCTTTTCAAATTAGCATCAATTAAATAGTAAAACAAACAAAAAAAGCAATTTGATTATCAACCCGACTTAATTTAGTTATGATAGTAAAAAAGAGGGCAAGCAAATGGGGTATGAAACAGCAAAGTATGATGTTATGTATAAAGAAAACAACTTTGAAATTAGACACTATCACAAACACATCATCGCATTAAGTAAAGAACAAACATTATCTGGTAGTTATGGCTTTAATGAAATATTCAATTATATCTCAAAAAATAATGATCGTCGTGAGAAGATTGCAATGACGACGCCTGTTTTAAATGATATCGTTGATGAAAAAGCAGTCACAACAGCATTTGTAATGCCAAGTCAATACTCACTTGATTCATTGCCTAAGCCAAACAGTACCAACACAAAATTGGTTGAAGTTGACCAACAGTATGTTGCTGTTATTAAGTTTTCAAATAACGTCAATGTAAAGCGAATAAGACATCAGCAGCAACTTCTATTAACATGGTTAAAAAAACATAAAATCATGGCCATTGGTCAGTTTAAATTAGCACGATATAATCCTCCGTTTGTTCCGGGATTTTTAAAACGTAATGAAATCATGATTGAAGTTGACTGTTTAAGTATTGAGGGTGTCCAATGAAAAAGTATAAAAGGATACTATTGTTTGTTGTCATTTTTATTTTAATCGCACCATATTTGATTAGCAGTGAGTTTACATACGATATATTAGAAAAACCATTTTCAAATAGTATGTTTTATAAAACCAACAAAGATGTGTCCATTCATACTCGTATTTCACAACCAACTCAAGAGATCAAAGGACAGATTGTCATGATTCATGGATTGGGTGCATCAACCTACAGTTTTCGTAATCAAAGTGAACCATTAGCTCAAGCAGGATACTTTGTGGTAGCAGTGGACTTGCCTGCCTTTGGGTATAGTGATCGCCAAAAAGGAATTGATCATTCACAACTTGCTCGTGCTGATATGTTATGGCAAGTGCTTGATCAGATTGAAGATGAGTATTCATTAGATGACAAGTGGCATCTGATGGGTCATTCTATGGGGGCATCAACCGTATTAGCCTTGAGTAATCAACGACCACACGATGTGTTAAAACTCATATTAATTGCTCCTGCAATCACTCAAGATAACAATTCTATTGGGTGGTTATTAAAATCGCCCCTTGGTGAGTGGTTGAAAGTATATTTAAGATATTTTGCGATTAATGAGTCATCATTTGCACGTTTGCTAAAATCTGCATCAAATCAACCTGTGAGTGATGATATGATTAAAGGGTATCTTGACCCACTAAAAATAAAAGGCACCAATCAAGCACTACTGGATTTACTCAGTAGTGCAAAAAATGTTTTAATTCAAGATTGGACTTCAAATCAAACGCCAGTTCTTATCATATGGGGTGAGCAAGACGATTGGGTATCATTTGATCAAATCGATAGGATTATACCTTATGTTGATGATTTAACACTCTTAACATTAAAAGATGAAGGACATCTGGCACATGAAATGGCATATCAGCAGGTGAATACAAAAATCATTGATTTTCTTAACCCATAATTAACCCATCCAAAGTAACGATGTGGTAGGATAAAGGTGGTGATAACGATGAAAGTTGGTTTAATTGATTTAGGATCAAATTCGATTCGACTTGTTGTGTATGAAGTATTGGGAGATCAATTGATCAAACTCATTAATCTTAAACAACATGCTCAAAGTATTCTGTATATCAAAGATAATAAAATGACCCAAGAAGGAATTGAGTTAATTGTGACCGTGCTTGATGAGTTAATTGAAGTTGTTGGCACATTTGATGTGGATTACTTTAAGATTTTTGCTACGGCTTCTTTAAGAAATATTGAAAACTCAAAAGAAGCAGTTGGTGCAATTGAAAGCATGATTCATTATCCAATCGAGGTACTATCAGATATTGAAGAAACCATGTATGGGTTTGAGGGTGTGCTCAAACAAGAAAAACTACCACAAAAAGGGTTGTTAATGGATGTTGGTGGTGGTTCAATAGAGCTAACTTATTTTGAACATGATAAACCAATTCATACTCATTCTTTAGCCATTGGTAGTTTAACGTTCTATCATAATCATGTATTTGAACTGATACCAACCAGTACAGAGCAAGCCAATATGAGAGCAGACATTCAATTAAAATACAATGGTATTGAGTGGTTAAGAAACATTGAAGTTGATACTGTTGTTGGTATTGGTGGTTCTGCACGAGCATTGCTACGTTTAGCACGCGAGATGCAAAAAAAACCAATTCGTGAAACATCTTCTGTTCTAACAAAATCAAATGTTCATGATTTGTCTTATTTGGATATTCAAGCATCAAAACTTATTTTAAAAGCGACACCAAATCGTTTAATTACCATTATTCCAGCTGCCATTATGATTGATGAGTTAATGAGACTCACTCACGCAAAAACTTTCCAAGCATCATCTTATGGCGTACGTGAAGGTTACTTGTTTAAACGATTACTACAAACAAAAGCATAAATGCCCTACTAGGGCATTTCAGACTGTTGACAAATAAAGTCGACAGTCTTTTTTTATTTATGAAGGAAGT
>CAYGIY010000074.1:0-7006 GCA_964350055.1 uncultured Erysipelothrix sp. | reverse complement strand
TATCTATATTTGGGTCATCCTAAGCTTTGCTATTTTACCACTCACTTGGATTTTAGTGTTAGTTGTAGCTATGATTACCGAACCAATTGAAGAAGTAGTAAAAAAAGGATATATTTTTCTAGCAAAACGCAAGTTAAAAAAACAACCTAATTTGATTAAGATTGGAATCACTGGCAGTTATGGAAAAACAACGAGTAAGCATATTGTTCATGATATCCTTTCAACAAATTATTATTGTTTAATGACGCCATCGTCTTTTAACACTCCGATGGGAATCACAATTACAATTAGAAATCATTTGAAACCATTGCATCAAGTTTTTATATGTGAGATGGGAGCTGATAAAGTTAATGAAATTGGTTACTTATCTAAGCTTGTCCAACCTCAATTTGGAGTTGTAACCGCAGTCGGACCACAGCATTTGAACACATTTAAAAAGATAGAAAATATTGTTATCGAAAAAATGAAGTTGATTGAAAACTTACCACTATCAGGGGTGGGCGTGATTAATCTTGATAATGACTATATTCGTAACTATCGTATTAAAAACAAGTGTTTAGTATTAACAGTTGGGATTGAGTCTAGAGACGTTGACTTTAAAGCAAATAGTATTGAGTATTCTCCTGAAGGAACAGTTTTTGAAATACTGACAAAGGATCAAGTGAGTGTACCGTTTAAAACAAAACTGTTAGGGGAACATAATGTGTTAAACATACTCATTTCAGTTGCTTTAGGTAAACAACTAGGAATTGACTGGGAATCGCTACAACAGGCAGTTTCTTCCTTAAGACAAGTGTCAAATCGACTTGAGCTCAAGCAAATGTTTGGCTATCGTGTGATTGATAATAGCTATAACTCAAATCCTGTCAGTGCAAAAAATTCATTGGATGTGTTGTCGATGATGCCTAATAAGCGCTTTATCATTACACCAGGCATGATTGAACTTGGTGATCAGCAATTATTCTATAACAAACAATTTGGATTATACATAAAAGGACGAGCTGATAAGGTTGTATTAATTGGTAAAAAGCAAACACAACCAATCATGGAAGGATTAAAAGAATCAGGTTACAATTTAGATGATGTTGTTGTTGTTGATTCGATGATGAAAGCATTCGACTTCATTAAAACTCATGCATCATCAGAAGATACAATACTCATTGAAAACGATTTACCAGACGCCTTTATTCACTAAGGGCCCTGGTTTTTTTGTTTAAATGTAAGTTTATATAAGTTATAATGTGATAGAAAGAAGGGATTTTCATGCATTGGGAACAGTTTGCCATGAAAGTTTTGAGCATTTGTAAAATAGGTCTGAAGTATAGTAAAGACCCTTATGCCATTGAGAATTACGAAGAGCTTCAAAAACTCAGTGTTGATATGTTAAATTCGTTACACATTTATCCAATTAAGGATAATTTTTATGAGCGTGATATCTATCCAACACCAAATCTATCAGTTCGTGTGATCGTTTTGAATAAGCATCAACAGATTTTGATGGTCAAAGAAGTGATGGATGGCAAATGGGCTGTTCCGGGTGGATGGTGTGATGTGTTTGATGCACCATCACAAGCAGCGATTAATGAAATCAAACAAGAAGCAGGAATTGATGTTTGTTTGATTCGCTTATTAGCGGTGATGCAACGTGAGCGATACAAAGATTATCCAACGCTAGTTTCTGAAATGGTTCACTATTTCTTGGGTGTTTATGAAAATGGTGACTTTCAAACATCTCATGAAACTAGTGAGGTTGCTTGGTTTGACCTTGATAATTTACCTGAACTTTCTAAAAAAACAACAAAAATTGAGATTGAATGTGCCCTTGATGTGGCATTAAATAACAAAGATACTTACTTTGACTAAGGAGAAACAAATGAAACTAACACTTGGCGTGATATTTGGGGCAGAATCTGTTGAACATGAGATAAGCATTATATCAGCAATTCAAGTCATAGATGCTTTGGATAAAACAAGATATAATGTTGTACCCATTTATATAAGCAAGGATAAAAACTTGTATAGTGGTAATGATTTGATGAATTTAAGTGCCTACAAAGAGTTAGATAAGCTAATTAGATCATCAACTCCGATTACTCTTGTTCGCTCAAACAATCAACTAATTTGCAAAGCATTAAAGAAGAACATTTTTTTTAAGCAGCACACAATTGATCTAATGATTCCGGTTGTTCATGGTAGCAATTCTGAAGATGGAACTGTTGCTGGTTATTGTCAAATGCTAGGGGTTCCCTTTGTCGGAAGTGATGTGATATCAGCGGCTGTTGGTCAAGATAAGATTTTCTTTAAACATATTTTAGAAAATTCGCGCTTACCAATTGTTCCATGGTTTTGGTTTTATGGTAAAAACTATGAAAAATCAAAAACTGATATTTATGCTAAAGCAAAAGATTTGGGATTTCCAGTTGTTGTCAAACCAGCCACACTCGGTTCATCAATTGGAATTATGATTGCTAATGATGAAAAATCATTGTCATTTGCCATCGAGGCTGCGATGCTTTATGATCGGAAAATCCTAATTGAAAAAGCTATTTCTAATTTACAAGAAATTAATTGTTCGGTGATCTATACAAAAGGTAGTTATAAAGCTTCTCCATTAGAAGAAGTCGTTAAATCAGATGAAATTTTGTCGTATAAAGATAAATATGAGGGTAAAGGGAAATCTAAAGGGATGGCTTCAACAAAACGAATCATTCCAGCAGAAATTAGTGAATCCTTAAAATCCAGTATCCAGACACTAGCAATTCAAACATGTGAAGTTCTCGGGGTTGCGGGTGTGGTACGGATTGATTTTCTATATGATGTAACAAGTGAGAAAGTTTACGTAAATGAGATTAATACAATCCCTGGATCACTTTCGTTTTATTTATGGAAAGAGGCAGGAATTGAGTTTGATCAACTACTTGATATATTGATTGAATCAGCAATCGCGCGCTTGCGTGATCAAGAACGTATGATTTTTTCTTATGAGACAAACTTACTAGCAAGCTTCAAAAAACCAGGTAGTAAGCAACGTTAGGGAGACTTTAATGGATTCACTATTTGAGATTACATTGGATCAATTCAGAGAACTGATAAAAAATAAAGACGTAAAACAGCTGCGCTATTTAGCGGATGAAATGCATCCGGTAGATTTCGCAGAACTTTTAGAGAAGGTAGAATTACCTGAATCTTTATTTATATTTAAAACAGTACCCAAAGAAATCACTTCTGTCATATTCTCTTATCTTAGTTTAAATAAGCAAGAAGAATTGATTGAATCATTTAGTGGCCCTCAAATTAAAGATATCCTTGAACATGCTCAGTTTGATGATGTTGTTGACTTTCTTGAAGAAATGCCAGATGAAATTGTTCGTAAAGTACTTAAGAACGCTTCAGACCAACAACGCAAAGAAATTAATGTACTTCTAAGTTATAAAGAAGATAGTGCTGGTTCATTATTAACCACACAATATGTAGAATTGTTTGAAGATGATTCAGTTGAGGATGCATTGAGCAAAGTCCGCGCACAAGGCAAATATGCTGCATCCATCAATACCTGTTTTGTAATTAATCAAAACAATCGCTTATTAGGTGGTATTTCGCTCAAAGATATCATGATTGCTAGTGAAGATGCAATCATTGAAGATTTAATGTATACAGACATCGTTTCTGTCAACACCAAGGATGATCGAGAAGATGTTGTTAGAGTATTTATTAAATATGATTTATCGGTTGTCCCTGTTGTTAATGACCAATTCTGTTTGGTTGGTATCATTACAATTGATGACGTGTTGGATGTATTAGAAGAAGAAGCCACGGAAGATATTCAATTAATGGCTGCTATTTTCCCTACGGAAGGGTCATATCTAAATACTTCAGTTTTTGAGATGTTTAAGAGCCGAATTCCCTGGTTGCTTGTTTTAATGATTTCAGCTACATTCACAGGTTACATCATCTCAGCAAATGATAGTATATTGCTCATTCTACCATCGCTGTATAGTTTTATTCCGATGCTCATGGATACTGCAGGAAATGCTGGCTCTCAAGCAAGCGCGATGGTGATTCGAGGAATTGTTGTTGATAACTTAAGCATTAAAGACTACTATAAAGTGTTGTTTAAAGAGATGAGAACAGCATTAATAACAGGTGCAATCCTCTTTGTTGTCAATACATTAAGAGTGGTATTATTTATGCCGAGTGTTTCAGTAGCAGTGGCAATTTTAGTGTCTTTATCAGTCTATATTACGATAATCATGGCAAATCTCATAGGCGGATCACTACCGCTACTTGCTTTAATATTTAAGATTGATCCAGCCTCAATGTCAGGTCCTGTAGTAACAACGCTAGTTGATGCAATGGCATTAATTGTATACTTTTCAATTGCAATTCAGTATGTGAGTTTATAGGAGGTAAGTGATGATTGATATGGAACAATGCTCTGTAGAACTACTACAAGAACACATCAATAATAGAAGTATCAAAGAATTACGCCACCTTTTTGATGAGCTTAATATTATTGATATGACTGAACTAGTCGCAGAGCTAACATTAGAAGAAATACTATTTTTGTTTAAAACATTAAAAAAAGAAGTCACTGCACAAATCTTCACTTATTTACCTTATGATGTGAAAGAGAATATCATTCAAACGTTTACCAGCGGTGAAATTACTGCGATGCTTGATAATCTGTATTCAGATGATATTGTTGATTTTCTTGAAGAAATGCCAGCAAATGTTGTAAGACATGTTTTATTAGCTGCAACAAGGGAACAAAGAGAAGAGATTAATTTGTTGCTGTCTTATCCAGAATCCTCCGCCGGATCTTTAATGTCGTTAGATTTTGTAGAATTAGAAGCAAGTGATTCAATCACAAAAGCTATAAAAAAGATTAAAAGGCAAGGTAAAAAAGCGGAAACAATTAGTGTATGTTATGTCATTAATGAGCAACGAAGACTAGTTGGAACAATTTCATTACGTGAAATTTTATTTGCTAAAGATGATGATGTCATTTCTGATTTAATGGATATTGATATGATTTTTGTAGAGACTCATGATGACCAAGAAGAAGTAGCAAAGGTTTTTGCACGATATGATACGACGGTTATCCCTGTGGTTAATGATGAGCAACGATTAATTGGTATTGTCACAGTTGATGATATTATTGATGTTGTACAAGAAGAGGTTACTGAAGATATTCAAAAAATGGCAGCGATTATTCCAGTTGAAGGCTCATACATGGAAAGTAGTGTTTTAACGATAACTAAAAGTAGAATTACTTGGTTGTTGGTACTTATGGTTTCAGCAACATTTACTGGAAACATCATTGCAGGTTTTGAAGATCGTTTATCCCTTATTCCTGCACTGGCTTATTTTATACCGATGATCATGAGTGCTGGAGGTAATGCAGGCTCACAAGCAAGTACGATGGTCATTCGCGGGATTGCGATTGATCAACTCACAGGAAAAGATTATATCAAAGTGATGATTAAGGAACTTGAAGTCGCTTTTTTAAGCGCTACGGTGTTGTTTGGTGCTAATTTACTCCGGTTAATCTTATTTGTGCCAAGCACAAATATACGTGTTGATTTAGTTGTATCAGCCACTTTATTTCTTACAATCATGGTGGCAAAGTTGGTGGGAGGGTTGTTACCTTTAATTGCGAAATCACTTAAACAAGATCCAGCAGCTATGGCGGCACCTGTTATTACAACAATCGTTGATGCGGTTGCACTTATGATTTATTTTGGATTGGCAATCGCGATACTAGGAATTATTTAATGGTTTGATATAATAAAACAAAAGGAGATACGATATGAGTACACCACACAATAATGCAGAAAAAAATCAGATTGCAAAAACAGTATTGATGCCAGGAGATCCACTTCGTGCAAAATTTATAGCAGACACATTTTTAGAGGATGTCCTATGTTTTAATGAAGTTCGTAACATGTTTGGCTATACAGGGACTTACAAGGGACATCGCGTATCTGTGATGGGCTCTGGCATGGGGATGCCTAGCATCGGTATTTATTCTTATGAACTGTACAAGTTTTATGATGTTGAAAATATTATTCGTGTTGGTTCATCAGGAGCCTATACAAGTGACATTAAATTATATGATGTTGTGTTAGCAGATAGTGCGTATAGTGAATCATCATTTGCTAAAACCGCTTTTGATATTGATGGTGATGTCATGGATCCTTCAGTTGAATTGAATGATAAGTTAATAAAAAGTGCACGTGAATTGAATATTCCAATGATTAGTGGATGCATCCATTCAAGCGATGTCTTTTATCGTGATGGTGGGCCTCAGTTTGAACAAATTTATCAAGAGACTGGTTCATTGTGTGTTGAAATGGAGTCTTTCGCATTGTTTGCAAATGCTAAAAAATTAAATAAACATGCTGCTTGTATCGTTACCATATCTGATTCATTGGTGACTCATGAAGCAACAAGTGCTATTGAAAGACAAAAATCATTCACGAATATGATGATGATTGCATTAGAAGCAGCGATTAGGTAGGAGAGTATAGAATATGCAAAACAAACACATTTTACTTGTCAAAGACATGGACTGCGAGCATTGTGCTAAACGTATTGAAGAAGCCCTTTCTGAGACAAAAGTTGAATTTGAAGTGTTACTTAACTCTAAAGCTGTTGTGATTTATGGTAGAAATGATTTGGTTTATATTGCAAAAATAGCCATCAGAGAAGCAGGATATACCATCGAATAGAACCTCATTAATATTGACTCATAGTTGGGTGTATTTTTGTGTGATATTTTTAAACAAATCTACTTGCAGAAATATGCCTGCTATGATAACATTATAAAGCGCTATAGTTTAAGCGAAGAGGGTTGGAGATGTACTCAAGCGGCTTAAGAGGTGCCCCTGCTAAGGGTATAGGTCGGGAAACTGGCGCGTGGGTTCAAATCCCACCATCTCCGCCATTAAAAACATATCAAACGGTCCAGTGGTGTAGTGGTTAACATGCCTCCCTGTCACGGAGG
>CAYGIY010000073.1:0-7105 GCA_964350055.1 uncultured Erysipelothrix sp. | reverse complement strand
GTCAAAGTATGTACTAATAAAATATAAAACCCTATATTTTAGTTGATCATGATTGTCTGTAATCTTTAATTTTGGTTCTAAAGAAGAAACGGATTCTTTCTATCAAGAGATAGTAAACCACTTAATCAAATAGTAGCAGATTTGTAGGAACATGATAAATCTACGGGTAGTGAGATTTTAGGATTCATCAGTTTTAGTCATAAATAGCACAAAAACATTTTATATCGCAAGTTCAATACACTTCTCTAATGTTATGGTTTGACAAGCTAAGACAAATGCATCAATTTCTGCTTTGGTGTTGTAGAAATAAAGACTAACACGGACTGTATTTGGTGTACCAATTAAATCAACCAATAATTTTGCGCAGTGGTCTCCAGCACGAACTGCAATATGGTGAAAGTTGAAATACACACTAACATCTTGTGCGAAAATCCCATCAACATTAAATGCAACAATTCCAAAATTTGCATCAGGATTATACACATGAATGTGATTGATTAGATTTAGCTTTTCAATGAGATATTGTCTAAGACTACGTTCATGTGTGATGATGTTTTCCATCCCAATTGATTCTAAATAGTCAATTGCTTTTTGTAAACCATAAACAGATCCAATTGGTGGAGTTCCTGCTTCAAATTTGTGTGGAGGCTTTTTTAAAAGCAGATTACCTGAAATGTCAAATCTTGCGTTGCTTCCACCACCATAAATAATGGGGTCCATGATATCAAGGTGTTCATATTTGCCATATAAAACACCAATCCCAGTGGGTCCGCACATTTTATGTCCAGAAAAAGACAAAAAATCGACATCTAAATCTTTAACATCTGTTGGCATATGTGGGACAGACTGTGCAGCATCCACAGCAAGAATTGCACCAAAATCATGTGTGATTTTTGCGATTTCTTTAATTGGCGCAACATGACCCATGACATTGGTGATATGAGCAATTGCCACAAGCTTGACACGATCATGCATGGCATGATGAAAGTTTTCTAATGTCAGCTGTCCTGTAGGGGTTAATTTGATGTATTCGATTGTCAAGTCTTTTTCTTTTGCAAGTTGAAACCAGGGTAATAAATTTGATGCATGATCAGCAACAGTAGTTAATACGACATCCCCTTTATTTAAAAAATTTCGTCCAAATCCAAAACATATCTTGTTAATTGAATCAGTGGTACCACCAGTGAAAATGATTTCATTAGAAGATGCATTAATAAAATGTGCAACACGTGCTCGAGTTTGTTCATAGTGATCGCTTACTTGGATGGATAAATCATAATCCCCACGATGAATATTGGAGGTCTCGAGTTGATTGTATTGGGTAATTGCTTCAACCACTGAAAATGGTTTGAGTGTTGTTGCCGCATTATCAAAATAAATAAGTGGTGTGGATTGGTTTAGCATTGCAAAGTCTTTTCTTATTTGTAAAATATCCATAGTCATTCTCCTAACGGCTGTTTATCAACATAATCAACAACGACAAATCCACCACCCATGGATGTTGTTTGATACCATTGGCTTAAGTTTATTTCTTTAACATCACCATTATCAAGAACATCAATTATGTATGATTGATCTTGCTCTTGAGTGAGTTTGACAATGATTGTCCAGTGCCAACTGTCTATACTTTTTTGATTACCATGATTAAGGTTTAAAAATGCGACAGGAGAATCATTGATTAAGGCACTCATGATAAAATCAATTACCTGTTTTAAAGCAACACGTTTGCTTGGTTGTTTTACAATGTCACATGAAGAAAATGTACTATCAATGGCTTTAGATAACGTAAATTGCTTGAAATGTCGTATAAATCTTGACGTTGTTGCGACACCTGATAATGAAGGCGTTATGTAAGACCACATGATGTTCATCAGTTTTAGTTGTTTGGATTGATCAAAAAAGCCCTCATTTTCTTTTAGGTTTCGATTAAGCAATAAATAACCATGAATTGTAGCTGCAACTGTAGGTCCACACCCTGCTTGACGTTTCCATGCTGTTGCATACCAGTTTTGATTACAACCAAAAACAGACATATTATTATTTTGATGTTGTATTGAGTTTAGATTTTTTAACTGTGCAATTATCATGGTCCTATCCTTTCTTTAATCATGTTTGCTTGTCTGAATTCTATTATAAAGGATGAAACGCTTTTTAGCATTAAATTGTAATAGAAATGCATCGTATAATATTGATAGATGTCGATATATATGATATTGTTATTTATGTAACAAGTCAATATAAATTATACAACTTATTTAGAATTACTTAAAAATAGATACAGTCTCTTTGATTTGAACTATATTAAAAAGAAATCAAAATACTCACTTGTTTTGATTAAAGGATTAAACATGACGTTTGAATCATCAATTATACACACTTAAAAAAATTAGAAAGGGGAAATATGGATATACTAAATTCTGGGGTTCAAGCCCTCATTGATTACTTAACAATTAATCGATTTCTGTCATTAACCATTGCATTTTTCTTATCGGGTGCCATCACTCAATTTATGTCACAAGGTGCTGTCATGAAATACTTTGGACCAAAATCTAATCGCGTGTTGTCGTATTTAATTGCAGCAACATCAGGAGCTATTTTAACGGTCTGTTCATGCTCAGTGCTACCAATGTTTGCCAGTATTAGAAAAAGAGGTGCTGGAATTGGACCAGCCATTGCTTTTTTATTCTCTGGACCAGCAATAAATATTTTGGCAGTTACTTTTACATTTAGCTTAATTGCATTTGATGTTGGGATGGTTCGTGTGATAAGTGCAGTTATCATGTCAATTGTCATTGGATTAATTATGGTGACATTATTTGGTAAACATGAAGTGGTCGATGCAGATGAATCAATGTTTAACATCAAAGAAGAAAATCCAAGATTATTCTGGCAGAATGCATTGTTTTTTATTACATTATTAGCAATATTGGTGTCAGGTGTAAGAAATCCTTTGCCTACATTAGGGTTTTTAGTGATTCTGTTTGTTCAGTTGATGATGTTCTTTAAAATTGATGAATTAAAGGAATGGGTTATTGCGACATTTGATCTAGCCAAGAAAATCGTTTGATTATTTGTGGTTGGTATTTTTATTGCAGGTGTCATTCAAGCAATTATTCCACCAGAGTTGATGGTCAGATATGTAGGGACCAATACTTTTGGAGCAAATGCAATCGCGTCAGTATTTGGGGCGTTTATGTATTTTGCAACACTTACAGAAGTTCCAATCGTAAACAGCTTTATGGACTTAGGGATGCTAAAAGGACCAGCTACAGCATTACTTCTTGCAGGACCAACCCTTAGTTTACCAAATATGATTGTGGTTTCGAATGTACTAGGTTTAAAGAAAACAAGTACCTATGTGTTTTTAGTTGTACTGTTTTCATCAATGATTGGATTAATAGCAGGTTTATTGATATACAGCTAAAAATTAAAAGGAGAAAAAATATGGTTATAAAGATTTTGGGAATCGGATGCAGTAATTGTAAAAAATTGGAAAAGAATGCAAAAGATGCTATTGAGAGTCTTGGGATTGATGCACAAATTATAAAAGTTACAGATATGAATGAAATCACACAATATGGAATCTTAAGAACTCCTGGACTTGTTGTTGACGATAAGATTGTTTCATTTGGCCGTGTTCCATCGGTAGATGAAATTGTGCAACTAATATCATAAAGTGATAGAATAGACTTGTTAATAAATTCTAAGAAAGGTCTCTTTTATGATGAAGAAAATTGGATTAATTATCGTTTTACTATTCATGTTTGTGGTATTGGCTGAAGATCATTTATCTTTACAAGTGAATGCACAAACATCAAATGTGGCGATTACAGAAATAAGCAATATTTCATCACCACTTGTTTTAAATACAATTGGACAATCAACAATCAATCAACCAAACAACTCAGAAACAATTACCGTGTTTGGACAAGAAATTGATGTTGGTAATTTGCCACTTTTTTTATCGACATTCATTATTGCCTTTGTTGATGGATTTAATCCATGTTCTTTGTGGGTTTTAACATTTTTATTAGGAATGGTTGTGATGACTGGGTCAAGAAAACGGATCTTACTTGTTGGTATTACATATCTTACGGTTGCTTCGGCAATGTATGGTTTGTTTATTCTTGGACTCATTAATTTTTTATCCTATATTACCTATTTATTATGGATTAGGATAGTAGTGGCGCTCATTGCTTCATTATTTGCAATCGTCAACATTAAGGATTTTTTCTTTTACAAAAAAGGATTATCATTTACAATTCCAGATTCATATAAACCTAAAATATACAGACAAGCCAGAGATTTACGTAAGGAAAGTGTCAGTACATGGCAACTAATGACAGGTGCTGCGGTGATGGCTTTAGGAATCACATTGGTAGAACTTCCATGCACAGCAGGTTTTCCAATGATATGGTCATCTATCATGTCAACACACACACTCGATACAGGCACATTTACTATGTTATTTTTGCTTTATATACTCGTTTATCTTCTTGATGAGCTGATTATTTTCTTTTCGGTTGTATTTACCCTAAAAGCATCGAAATTTGAGGAAAAACATGGTCGTTTCTTGAAGCTTTTAGGTGGCATCATCATGTTAGCTTTAGCAGCTGTGTTAGTTTTTAATCCAATTCTACTTAATGATATTGGTGGTACATTGGTGGTCTTTGCTAGTTCTGTGGTTCTTTCAATCATCATTGCCAAAGTTTATGAACATCAGCAAAAGAAAGCTGAAAAGTAACTGAAATAGGATAGTAAAGTGTTTAATATAGCACGCGATGAGCGTTTAAGAAAATTTGTGATTGTAACTGGATTGGTTGCTTTATTATGCTATTTTCTTCATGTTATTATTGGTCAAATGTTTTATCCAGGTTATAACCCGTTAGCACAGGCAATCAGTGATCTCACAGCAGATGATTCACCAAGTAAAGCTATTGCACGTATTTTTAGTGGTTTGTATGGAGTTTTTAGTGTGCTTACAGTTATCGGATTAGCGATACTAGTTAAGGCTCAATCATCAAAAACCATTAAATTAGGTGTCTATATGTTTACATTTATGATTATGACATCTGCTATTGGATATGCCATATTTCCCTTATCAGAATCAGGTTATTCTGGATCTTTTCAAAACATCATGCACATGGTGGTTACGGGAGTTGTGGTGGCATCAACAATTATATCGTTGATCATTCTCATTGTCGGGTTTAGAAAAACAAAAACATCTTATGCTTATGTCACGTTACTTGCCCTCCTGTTGCTATTTGTTTCTTCAATGGCAACAACACAGATTAGTCCACAATATTTTGGTATTGCTGAGCGATTTAGTGTGTATACAGTGGTGTTGTATTTAGGATTTTTAGTTTATGCATTGACTAGTAAGAGAGGATTAAACTGTGATTATGTCAAAATTGATTAAATTTACAGCAATTTTTCATATTCTCATTGGACTATCCATGGTTTTGGTGTGGGGGAATGTTTTATTTCACTGATCAAATTCCAGAATTAGAAACAGCACCATTAGAAATTGCCACTCATCTAGTGGCGGAACTATTAACTGCTGCATTGTTAATTCTTTCAGGTATACTATTACTAAAAAAACATCCAAAAGCAAATTTGATTTATGCTTGTGCTTTTGGTAGTTTACTGTATTCAGTGATTAATAGTTCAGGCTATTTTCTAAATCCATTTGATATCGCGATGACCATCATGTTTTCGTTTATATTAATTAGTACTTCAGCCTTGTTTGTTTTGTATATCATTGCAACCAACAAAAATTAGACAATTATAACAATGACTATTTAATGGAAGGGTAAGGTATCATGAAAATAAAAGATATCATTGAATTTCTAAATCAAGATGCCGATTGGGTTGATTTTAATAACACACGAGATATTGTACTATTTGGTGATCTTGATCAGGACATTATAAAAGTAGGGGTATGTTGGGTAGCAACAATGCCTGCTATCAATCAAGCGATTAGACATGGAATAAACTTTATCATTTCTCACGAAAACTGCTTTTATCAAGAAGGGACAAAACTACCAAGAAAACTTATAGAAGCAAAGCAAGAAAAAAAGATGAAGTTACAAGAACATGGTATTTGTGTGTATCGTTGTCATGATGTGTGGGATAAAATACCAAGTGTTGGTGTTGCTGATACTTGGAGTGCTACTATTGATCTACCTTTTAATAAAAGAGACTTAAAGTCTTTTAACTCTTTTGCTTATTTTGATAAGATGACTGTTTCTGATATCGCAAAAAAAGTTGCAAGTGCACTAGCACCTTTTGGTCAAGATTCAGTAACCGTTTTAGGAAATGTAAATCAAGTTGTGTCATCATTAGGTATTGGAACAGGAGCAGCAACTGATATCTTTTCATTGATTGAGAAAGGTGCTGAGTGTGTTGTTTTAAGTGATGATGGTTCAACCAATTGGATTGCAGGACAATATGGTGTTGATTTTCATATTCCAATTATTTTAGTTCATCATTCCATTAGTGAAATCCCAGGTATAAGAAGCATGGTTGGCTACTTAAAAAAAGCTTATCCAGAGCTTGAAGTGTCTTATTTAGATGAAGGTTATCATTACCATACCATCACAAATAATCAAAGCGAGGTTTGAAGAACATGAAATGGCATCAACTTTTTAATGAAAATCAGTTACCAACACAGCAAGATATTCTAAACTATATTAATCAAGGGCAGTCACGATGGCATGAACTCACGTTTTTTATCGAAAATAGGTATCAAATCCAACCACAGATGTCATATAGTAAGTGTTCAGCTCAACCTGGATGGAATGTTAAATACAAGAAAAGTGGTAAATCATTATGCACACTGTATCCCATGGAAGGCTATTTCATTGCACTGATTGTAATTGGAAAGAAAGAATTTGAAGGGATGCAATTGTTGATTGATTATAATAAATTGTCCAATCAGACAGTTGCTTTGTTTAACAAATCACTTTTTTCACTTGGAGGTCATTGGTTGATGCTTGATGTGAATGATGACTATTTAGTTGATGATATCAAACTGTTAATCCAACTGCGCCATCATTTAAAAAAGTATCATCAAAAACAAGGCTAACAATGCTATATAAATAAT
>CAYGIY010000072.1:0-7240 GCA_964350055.1 uncultured Erysipelothrix sp. | reverse complement strand
TTGACGTATCACAAGTTATAATATCAATCAAACAACCACCACTAGATTTAGTACCATCTACCATTGATTTAGCAGGTGCAGATTTGGAAATGGTCGACTTTAAAATTGGAAGAGAGCGACTGCTAAAGAATAAAATAGACACAATCAAAGAAAAATATGATTATATTATCATTGATTGTCCGCCATCTTTAGGCTTATTAAACACAAATGCACTTACAGCAGCTGATAGTGTCATCATTCCGGTCCAATGTGAGTATTATGCATTAGAAGGATTGACACAACTACTATCTACAATCCGATTAGTGCAAAAATTGTTTAATCGAAAACTGTATATTGAAGGTGTTTTACTTACGATGTTTGATGTCAGGACTAGGTTAAGTGTTGAAGTTTCATCTGAAGTCAGAAAGTACTTTAAAGAACGGGTTTACAAAAGCATGATACCAAGAAATATTAAACTTACTGAAGCTCCTTCAGTAGGTCAATCAATATTTGAATATGATGTTCGCTCAGAGGGAGCAAAAGCGTACGCTGCATTGGCTAAGGAAGTATTAAGGCGTAATGATGGAGGCAGTGCATGAGTGATAAAAAGAACCGCTTAGGAAAAGGATTGGGAGCAATTTTTGGAGAAGATGTTAGTGGCGTATTAGAGGAAATCCAAAGAGGAAGCAGTGATATTTTTGTTGGTGATAAGGTGAAAATCGCCATTGACACAATTGTGAACAATCCATACCAACCTAGAAAGCAATTTGATGAGACAAAAATTCAAGAGCTTGCAGCTTCAATTGTTGAACATGGAGTCGTAACACCAATCTTAGTCAGAAAAGCGAATCTTGGATTTGAACTGATTGCAGGTGAAAGAAGACTGCGGGCATCAAAACTTATCGGTCTTGATAAAATTGATGCAATTGTAGTTGATTTTAACGATGATCAAATGATGGAAGTGTCATTGATTGAGAATATTCAACGTGAAGATTTAAATATTATGGAAGAAGCAGATGCTTATCAAAAAATGATGGCTCGCTTTGACTATACACAAGAAACGCTTGCGAAAAAAGTTGGTAAATCAAGAGAACACATCGCAAATACATTGCGTCTCAATAAACTACCAAAAGAAGTTGCTAAATTAGTTTCAGATAACCAATTGAGCATGGGTCATGTGAGGCCGTTGATCCCATTGATGGAAACACAAGATATTGTGCCTTTAGCAAAGAAAATTGTTAAAGAAGGATTATCAGTACGAGCAGTAGAAAAATTGGTGAAAAAACAAGAGCCAAAACCAAAGATTAAGAAAGACATGTCTAAATTTGATTATGTAACAGAATTAATTGAGAAGAAAGTTCAATCAAAAGTAATGGTTGATGAGCAAAAAATTCAGATTCATTATCATGGTGATGATGACTTAAACAGAATCCTAGATATTTTGAATTTAATCGATAAAGACTAACATGCAACGTGAGTTGTATGTTTTTTTTAATCCATGTAAAAGTGATATAATAGCCATGAAAGTAGGGATTGCATGATTCAAGATACAATTGTCGCAATTAGCACCGCAACAACCACAGGTGCAATTGCAATCGTTCGCTTAAGTGGTATTGAGGCAATCGACATGGTCTCAAACATATTTACACACTCACTTAAGAATAAAAAAAGCCATACAATTACATATGGACATATTATTGATCCAAAGACTAATGAACTAGTTGATGAAGTAATGGTAAGTCTTTTCTTAGCTCCAAAAACATACACAAAAGAAGATATCGTTGAAATCAATTGTCATGGAGGACCGATACCAACTAACAAGATTGTTGCAATCTTGCTTGGACTTGGGGCTCGTTTAGCAGAACCTGGTGAGTTTACACAAAGGGCATTTATTAATGGACGCATTGATTTGGTTCAAGCCGAGGCAGTGAATGATCTAATACTTGCAACAAGTGATCAAGGAGCAAAAATAGCACTTGATTCAATGAGTGGTGCACTCAAGGATATACTAGAACCAATGATCGATGATGTATTGGCTTTGTTAGCCCATATAGAAGTCAACATAGATTATCCAGAGTACGAAGACATTCATCAATTGACTACACAAGAAATTTTGCCTAAGACACAACAATGGCTTAAAAAAGCAAATGAACTACTTAACTTATCTGAAGATGGTCAAATCATTAAAGAAGGTATTAAAACTGTTATTCTTGGAAAACCCAATGTTGGCAAGAGCAGTTTACTTAACGCTTTATTAAATGAAGAAAAAGCAATTGTTACACCAATTGCAGGAACAACAAGAGATTTGGTCGAAGGATGGGTACGGCTTAAAAATGTGCCGTTACACTTAATCGATACAGCTGGTATTCAATCAAGTGAAGACGTTGTTGAGCAAATTGGAATTGCTAGAACACTTAAATCCATTGATTCAGCTGACTTAATATTGTTGATTCTAGATGCAAGTGAGAAAATGGATGAGAAAGATCAACGATTACTTGATTTAACACAGGATAAAAACCGTTTAATTGTATATAATAAGAGTGATTTAGTTGCAAAATCAGATACACTTCAAATCTCTGCTTTAAATAAAGATATACAGCCATTAATTCTAGCGATAGAAAAAATGTTTGAAAAGAATTTAATTGCAACGAAACAACCACTGTTGAACAATCAACGACAAATTGGATTGTTTCGCCAAGCATGTGCATATATGGAATCGGCTATGAATTCAATTGCTCAAGGGTTTGAAGTTGATATTATAACCATAGATTTACAGCAAGCATATGAAGCATTGACTACGATATTGCATGGCCATCAAAAGAGCCAATTAATAGATGAAATATTTAAACGTTTCTGTTTAGGGAAGTAGGGCTATGGAACTATTTGTAAAAAGAGGATTTGCATTTATCATTGATTACTTATTGGTTATGATACCAACAAGTCTAATTGTGATTGTTTTTGGTTTGATTAAATTATTACTGAGCATTATACCTATTTTAAATAGACTCAGTGATTTAATCTGGCTATCATCGATAGGATTTTTGTTTTATTTACTGTATGAAATTATAGCATTGACAGTCTTTCAAACAACTGTTGGTAAAACACTGATGAACATAAAAATTCGTCAAAACACCCAAGCAAAACTAGATTTAGGGACAATTGTACTGCGTAGTTTTGTGAAAGTGTTGTTTATTACTGGTTATTTCTTTTGGATGATCATACTCAATATGTTGCTTATGCTTGGTCAAAGTCAACATAAAAGCATACATGACTATATTTCGGGGACATCTGTATGGGAGATTTAGGTTGGATAGATTCACATGCACATCTAGTAGATGAATCATTATGGGAACACGTTGATGATGTTATAGCAGAAGCACAGAAACATCAGGTAAACAAAATTATGAGTATTTCAACATCCATCGATGAGGCAGTAATGAATCTTTCATTATGCCAAAAATATGGCATGATTGACATTGCGGTTGGATTTCATCCTTCCGATGCACGTGTTATTAAAAAACAAGACTTGGATCAACTTAAGACCTTAATTGAAAATGAAACGATTCTTGCAATAGGTGAAATTGGATTAGACTATTATTGGGATAAGGAATTTATTGTCCAACAAAAAGAACTATTCATCTATCAGATTGAATTGGCGAACACTTATAAAAAACCAGTGATTATTCATAATCGTGAATCAACACAAGATGTGCTAGATATACTTAAACAACATCCTGCAAAATATGGTGGTGTCATGCATTGTTACAGTGGTAGTGTAGAAATGGCATATGAGTTTATTAAGCAAAACATGTATATTTCTTTTGCAGGACCACTAACATTTAAAAACGCCAGAGTACCAAAAGAGGTTGCACTTGCAGTTCCTGTTGAACGACTATTAATTGAAACTGATTCTCCCTATTTAACACCACATCCTTTTAGAGGCAAGCAAAATCAACCTGCTTATGTTAGCTATATCGGAAAAGAGTTGAGTAGGATTAAAGAAATACCACAGGATGAATTAAAAAGATTACTAACAATAAACTATAAAGTGCTATTTAGTCAATAAATGGACAAATAGCAATGATTGTGTTAAACTACCAAAGTCTTTACAGAAAGGAGACATTACATGATCAAAACTATGATTCGTTATTTTGGAATCATTGCGATTGTGATTTTAAGTTCCTGTGCACCTAAGGTAGATTCATCGAATCCAATTGTTTTACAAACCTTGTCTGCGCAACCAACTTTTCTTAGAGAACCTTACACAACAGAAATTGAGACAGAAGAAATTGTCCTTGCTAGGCCAAAAACAGTGTATCAAAACGGGCCTATTAAAAATGGTGGTGTATCATGGATTGCCGGATTGGTAGACCAAGGAGCACCAAAAACACAGATAAATCAATACACAGTAGCTTATGATTTAGCTGGGAATGAGTTGTCTCGCACACTTATTCCAAATTCTCATGAAGTTATTGAATCACAACCAAGAGTTTATGAATACGGAGCAAAGCCAGAAATTGGTTCTGTGTTCTTTCCAACTAGAATATTCCGCTATGGAGCAGACTGCGGCGGGTGTCGCCCAAATGAGTTAGGCCGACATAACATTGCTTCTATGATTAACATTGGGACTAAGCCAGAAGTTAGACAAGCAGATGGAACATACCTTGATGGTATTACATATGAAGGATATTACATTCTTGCTTCAGATAGGGCATTACCATTTTGTACAATTGTTGAAATTGAAAACCACAAGTTTTCAGGTATGGGGTTAACACCTGGTGTACCTTTTAAAGCTATTGTATTGGATCGTGGTGTATCAGGTAGAACACTAGATTTATTTGTTGGAACACAATCCAACTTGAATGTAGTTCGTCTAACACAAACGCAATATCCAAAAGTAACAATTATTGGACAAGGGAATCTAACGGTTAACTCAAATCGTCAGAGAATATGTCGAATAGACTAAGCAGCAAAAGCTGCTTTTCTTTTTGTGATATAATACATTTGATGAAGAAAATACAGATTAAAGAAGTTATCGTCGTAGAGGGTAAACACGATTTAGCAAAGCTAGAGAAGTTTGTTGATGCTCATATTTTAACCACAAATGGGTCTCATGTGTCATTTGAGTTAATTGAGTTATTAAAGAAACTACAAGACCAAAAAGGGATTATTATATTTACAGACTCTGATACTCAAGGAAAGAAAATCAGACAAAAACTACACCAGCATATACCAAATGCAAAGCACGCAGTTCTAATTGAAAAACAAGAAAAACCAGGGGTTGAACATGCTCGTGAAGATGATATTATAAATGCTTTGATGGCGGTTAAGCCATTAATAGAAACGAAGAAACAATCAATTTCTTATCAAGAATACATCGAATTAGGTTTAACCGGGAATGCATACAGTAAAGATAAAAGAGAAGCGATAACAAAGCATTATCATTTACCTTTAGCAAATGGCAAACAATTATTTAAGTATTTAAACATGTTATCTTTGACACAGAAGGATATAAAAACAATCATATGAAAACACCGATTGCTTCAATTTCACGCGTTAGTAATATACTAAAAACCAACCATCTTCAAGCGAAGAAGTTTTTTGGTCAAAACTTCATTGTTGATCGCAATATTATCGATAAAATAATCAAAGTTAGCCAGATCAATGTAGAAAGTAATGTTTTAGAAATTGGTCCAGGAATTGGGAGTTTAACCGAAGCATTATGTGAGAATGCCAAGCGTGTCATTGCTGTTGAGATTGATTCACACATGGTGTCGATTTTAAGAGATACATGTGGTCGATTTGATAATCTAACCATTATGCATGCTGATTTTTTAAGTGTAGATGTAAATGATCTTTGTCAAAAACAATTGAGTGTGTGTGCAAACTTACCATATTATGTGACAACACCAATTTTATTTAAATTATTCGAAAGCAATTGTGACTTTGATAGGATCGTTGTCATGGTTCAAAAAGAGGTTGCACAACGATTTAGTGCAAAAAAAGACACAAAACAATACAACGCTTTGTCATTGTTTGTCCAGACTTGTTTTGATGTAAAACTTGAGTTTGATGTATCCAAGCATGTATTTATACCAAAACCTGCAGTCGACTCAAGTGTTGTTTCTTTTGTAAAAAAAGAGGCAATTGATGTAAAAGAGCTACAACCAATTTTTGAGTTTATTAAAAAATGTTTTGCTCATCGAAGAAAAACACTGCACAACAACCTTAAAGACATTGTTGGGGATAAAGCAGATATTCCACAAATACTACAAATCGCTAATTTACCAGAAAATATTCGAGCTCAAAGCTTAGAGTTTGGAGAATTTAAACGTTTGTATGAGGTGATTTATGAGGATTAATGCCTATGCAAAAATCAATTTGTTCCTCAAGGTAAAAGGAATATTAGAAAATGGCTATCATGATTTAGAGATGGTAAATGTCCCCATTGATTTGTTTGATAGTATACATATTCAGCAAAGCGAGCATGATGAATTGACTTGTGATAAAGGTTATATACCAACAGATCATCGTAATACCATTTGGAAAGTGCTTGAGCAAGTTAGAGAAAGTAATGACTTACCAAATCAAAGAATTCATCTTGTAAAAAACATACCTTCTTTGGCTGGATTAGGTGGTGGGAGTGCTGATGCTGCAACACTAATCAACTATTTCAACGATTATTATGGTTTTGACTATACGCAGCAACAACTCATTGATTTAGGGCTTAAAGTAGGAGCCGATGTTCCATTTTGTCTTATTAATCAATGTGCAAAAGTGGAAGGGATAGGCGAAAAAATTACACCGATAAATAGAAAGCTAGATTTTAATATATTTATCATGAAACCTAGGTTTGGGATATCCACAAAAGAGTTGTTTCAAGAATCAATTCAATCAACGAACACACATTCAAAAGTAGAATATTTAATAAAAGCACTTGAAAATGATGATTACCAATTATTTCTTGAGAATATGGCAAATGATCTACAAGAAATTGCGATTAAAAAGCACCCAAAAATTAAGAACATGATTGATGATTTAGTCAAATTTGGATTTGATCAAGCAATGATGAGTGGTTCAGGATCGGTGGTATATGGTGTTACACAAGATGATGAGTTAGCTGATCGGGCAATTCGACAATTTTATAAAAAAGTTGCATTTGTAAAAAAGAGTAGAATCTTATGGTGAATACTTTTTTTATAGGGAGATATCTTATACAATACTTGTAGGAGGAACAATATGAGAAATGCAATCATTTTAG
>CAYGIY010000071.1:0-7335 GCA_964350055.1 uncultured Erysipelothrix sp. | reverse complement strand
ATTTCATTATGGGTATTCTTATTCATCATTTTCTTATTTCAGGTGGGATCAATTGCATTTGATCAGAGTTTTAACTTTTATATTCGCGAGCAATTTGGATTTCCACCATCATACAACGGGATGTTAAAAGCGAGTTTTGGAGTTTTATCACTTATTGTAAATACGACGATTGGGCTATGGCTGGTTAGAAAAACAAAACAACAAATACCATGGCTATTTACTATGTTATTGATGGCAATTGTGAGTGTTGGCTTAGTGATTTCTGGTCATCAAACGGTGTTTTTAATGCTTTCTGTTAGTTTGTTTGTGTTTAATAGTGTTGCGATTATTCTAGGACAGACCATTGCAGGTACATTGGGTAAGAAAATTGATCATTCTCTTTTTATGGGACTGTTTAACTCCATTAAGTCATTTGGTATGATTGTAGGAGCAAGTTTAGTTGGCTATATCTATAGTATTCAAGCAAATTACTCATTTGTATTTGTTGCCATCAATTTTGTATTAGCAAGCTGTTTGCTTTTGATATTCATTGTTAAAGGAAAGAAAAATAGTTATGAAAAATAGAAGTATCATGATTGGAATTGTTGTTTTTATTGTTGCTATTATGATTATGATTGATCATTCAGGAATGTTCTCTTATTGGGGGCGATCCTTATTGAAAATCGGTATGTTTGCCTTGATACCAATGATGTGGCTTACAATCAATCAAGGTTGGTCAATCATAATCAAAAAAGGACAGTACTTAAAGCATGTTCTGACTTTTGGTTTAGTGGTTTTTGGGGTTGTTATTCTTGGTTATCTTTTGCTATCAAGATTCATATCATTTGATGATGTGCCTGAATCATTAAACAACCAAGTAGGAGTTTCATTAGATAACTATTTATGGGTTTCGATTTATATTGTATTTATCAATGGCCCTTTAGAAGAATTCTTCTTTAGATATTTTATCATGAGTCAAGCTTGGTTTAAAAAACGAGTGTGGTTGATTTTGATAAGTAGTTTTTTGTTTGCGATTTATCATGTGGGCATGTTATTTACGATGTTTGACTTTTATGTATTTGTACTTGCGATTGTCGGCTTGATGATTGTGGGTGTGTTTTTTATCTGGTTAAATGATAAAAATAAAGGAATCCTGTATTCGATTATTCTACACATGTTTGCTAATGCGGGTATTAACTTAGTGGGCTATATCATTTTAAGTCAAGCTGTTTAAGCAGACTTATATTCAAGTTTTAATGCTTTATGATATAATATTATTAAATTAAAAGGGGGATGTTATGGACATTTTTGTTGAGTACTTAAATCATAGTGGTTATGTCGTAGAAACATCGAATTGCGTGTTAGTTTTTGATTATGTCAACGGCATTTTACCAAGACACTACTTAGATAGTGAAAAGCCTGTTGTTTTTTTTGTTACACACTCACATGGCGATCATTATGATCCAAGTATCTTTAAGTATAAAAAAGATGTTGTTGTTTCAGAAGATGTCAAAGTCCCAATCAGAGAGCATGCCATTGTCGTTAAACCAAATGATTCTTTGATGATTAATGGCGCAAAAATTCGAGTATTTAGTTCGACCGACTTAGGTGTTAGTTATTATGTCGAAGCTGGTAATGCTTGCATCTTTCATGCTGGTGACTTAAACAACTGGCATTGGAAAGAGGAGTCATCAGAAGATGAGATTGAGTTAGCTACCTTCCGATTTTTAAATATTATTGAAGATTTAAAGGGATTACCGGTTGATGTTGCTATGTTTCCTGTTGATCCTCGTTTAAAGAAAGATTTTGATCAAGGGGCACGCACTTATATTGATACTATCAAGCCAAAGTGGTTTTTCCCCATGCATTTTGCACATGCGGCAGATTTAGAGCCATTTGCTGAATGGATTAGTCAGAAATCTCACATAAAATATGAAATCCCTATTGATGATAATACAAAGTATGTTTGTGAGATTTAATTTATGACAATTCAATCTTTTTTTAATCATATCCCCAATGTTCATCCAACAGCCTTTGTTCACCCAACGGCTGTTATTATTGGGCAGGTTACAATAGAATCGGACTGTTCAGTATGGCCATATGCTGTGATCCGAGGGGATATTGAACCAATTCATATCAAGCGAGGAACAAACATCCAAGACCATGCTATGATTCACACAAGTACAGGGGCACCGGTTGTGATTGGAGAATATGTAACGGTAGGACATCAAGCGATTATTCATGGAGCAACCATCAATGAAAAAGTGCTGATTGGTATGGGAAGTTTGCTATTGGATCATTGTGTCATTCATAAACACTCAATTATTGGTGCCAAAGCACTGATAACATCACATAAAGTAGTTAAAGCAAATTCATTAATGCTTGGAAGTCCCGCACAATTTGTTCGTGATATTAGCCAAGCAGAAATGTTTTCAATCAAAGAAAATGCAGACCATTATATTCGGCTAAAGAAACAATACCAGGAGTAAGATGATGATAAAAGGAATTATATTTGATTTAGATGGAACATTATTGAATACAATCGAAGATTTAGCAGATAGCTTAAATCAAGCATTAGAAGAAGTTAATCAACCAACACATGCACATGATGTCATACAATCTTTTATCGGAAATGGAATGTATCGTTTGGTTGAACTAGCATTAAATGAAAAAGCATCCAGTCAAGAGATTGAACATGTATTAACATTATTTAAAAAGAATTATGCACAACGCTACACAAACAAGACAATCCCATATCCTGATGTCCAATATGTCGTCGAACAAGTCAAACGTCTTGGTTATAAATTAGGGGTTTGTTCCAACAAAGCGAATCAATATGTTAAACCATTAATAGAAATGCATTTTAAAGCGGATACATTTGATTTTATTTTAGGAGAAGTGGATTACATCCCACGCAAACCAGATCCAGCAATGGCGTTAGAAGTGAGTGAAAACTTAGAATTGAAACCTCATGAGTGCTTGTTTGTTGGGGATTCTATAGTTGATATCAAAACAGCACAGGCTGCAAAGATCCCTGTTTGTGCCGTGACATATGGCTTTAATGATAAAACGGCATTGTTAAAAGAACAGCCAGATTACATTGTAGATGATGCTCTATCACTATTAGATTTGATTAAAACCATTGGTTCATAATAAGATTCTCTTGAGGAATCTTTTTTTTGTATTTTGTGTGAAAACGCTTTCAAAAAAAACTCAATATTGGTATAATATCAGTGAATAAGAAAGGATGTTTACTCATTGATGATTGTTAGTAACTTTCTTGTCATGATGATTAATAATGAAGCCAAAAAGGCCGTTTTGTAATATCAATTCAAGACGGTTTTTTTTAAATAAAAAAGGAGGAAATATATGGAAAAGTACACATATATGGAAAAGTATGGCTATGAACAACTTATTTATTTGTATGATCGCAATTCTGGGTTAAAAGGGGCAATTTGTATTCATAATACAACCCTAGGACCTGCACTTGGAGGAACAAGAGTATGGGAATATGATAGTGAGGATGATGCGATCTATGATGTCATGCGTTTGGCACGTGGGATGACAAAAAAGGCAGCATGTGCTGGATTAAACCTTGGTGGTGGCAAAGCAGTTATCATCGGAAACTCTAAAAAACTAAAAGCAGATACCGTAAAAAGAGAAGCATTCTGGCGTGCATTTGGACGCTATGTTGATTCTTTAAATGGACGTTACATTACAGCAGAAGATGTTGGGACATCACCTGAAGACATGAATTATGTCAAAATGGAGACCAATTATGTATTAGGACTGCCTGAGACTTCAGGAGACCCATCGCCATTTACAGCATTGGGTGTTCTTAAGGGAATTAAAGCTTGTGTAAAAGAAGCAACAGGCTCAGCAAAACTAAATGGTGTAACAATAGCAGTTCAAGGTGTTGGCAGTGTCGGGTCATACTTGTGTGACTATTTGCATGAAGAGGGTGCAAAATTAGTCATATGTGATGTTGACAGTGAAAAAACTGATGCTGTTGCAAAAGCTACTGGTGCAAAGGTAGTGGGTATCGATGAAATCTATGATCAGCCTTGTGATGTATTTGCGCCTTGTGCATTAGGTTCAGTTATATCAGAAGAAACATTGAAACGTTTACAGTGTAAAATCATTGCTGGGGGTGCCAATAACGTGTTAAAAGATAGTGCCACAGATGGTAAACTTGTGCATGAGCGTGGGTTTATTTATGCCCCTGACTATGTCATTAATGCGGGTGGATTGATTAATGTTTATCAAGAAATCCAAGGTTATGATAAAGATTCAGCGGTTCGCCAGATTGATCTCATCTTTGATCGAGTTCGTGAAATTATTCGAGTATCAAAAGAAACAAACACACCAACATATTTAGTTGCAGATAATATGGCAGAAAATAGAATTAACATGATGCGAAATATCAATAGCATCTACATTAAAAATGGAAAGAAGTTTTAATATATGATTAAAGGAAGAGTAAGAATTGATACTGATCGATGCAAAGGTTGTGGCCTTTGCGTTTCAGTATGTCCAGTGTCAATTCTAGCATTAGATGCAAGTAGCATTAATGCGATTGGATATCACCCATCCTATGTTGTTGAACCAGATAAGTGCATTGCTTGTACATTTTGTGCAACAATTTGTCCAGATGTGGTGATTGAAGTGGAGAGGTTGGATTGATTATGGGTAAAATATTGATGAAAGGTAATGAAGCGATTGCACAAGCAGCAATCAATGCTGGCTGTGAAGCATTTTTTGGTTATCCGATTACACCTCAAAATGAACTAATAGAGTACATGGCAAAGCATATGCCGCTACAAGAGCGGGTTTTTGTTCAAGCAGAAAGTGAAGTTGCTGCTATTAATATGGTGTATGGTGCTGCAGGTGCTGGGGGATTGGTGATGACGTCCTCTTCATCTGTTGGAATCGCACTAAAGCAAGAAGGTATTTCTTATTGTGCAGGTGCTGAGTTGGGATGTGTGATTGTGGCGATTAGTCGTAGTGGTCCTGGTCTTGGAGGTATTCTGCCAGGTCAGGCAGATTATCACCAATCAGTAAAAGGCGGAGGCAATGGCGATTATCGCGTGATTGTACTTGCGCCAAATAGTGTTCAAGAAGCAGCAGATATGGTCCAAGACGCATTTGTATTAGCTCAAAAGTATCGCAATCCTGTGATGGTCCTTGCTGATGGCGTCATTGGGCAAATGATGGAGCCGGTTGAGTTAAAACAAGAAGCTATAAAGAAGCTTCCAACTGACTGGGCAGCAACTGGAGATCATCAAAAAAGAGAGCATCGAAATATCATTAATTCACTTTACTTAAATCCAAATGAACTAGAGGCACACAATCAAAAATTGATGGAAAAATATCGTTTAATAGCTCAAAATGAAACGAAAGTGGAGTTGAATAATTGTAAGGACGCGGATTTTGGTATCATTTCATATGGCACATCGAGTCGGATTGCTTTAGCTGCTATGGATTTAGCAAAACAACAAGGCTTGAAAATAGGCTTGATTCGCTTAAAGACTTTATGGCCTTTTCCTTATAAAGAAATTTTAGAAGCAACAAAGCATATGAGATTTGTTTTGGTTGCAGAATTATCCATGGGACAACTTGTTCAAGATGTAAAAGGGTTATTAAACAATCGCATCAAAGTAGGATTCTATGGGCGTGCAGGCGGTAATATCTTTAAACCTGAAGAATTAGTTGATGCAATCATTCGATTAGAAAAGGAGCCTGAACATGACTACTATATTTAAGAAGACTTCGGGCTTAACCGATAAAGACTTCTCTTATTGCCCTGGATGTACTCATGGCATTATTCATCGTTTGGTGGCTGAGGTTTTAGAAGAGCTTAATATCCTTGATCATAGTATTGCAATTGCATCAGTGGGATGTTCTGTCTTTAGCTATGAATATTTTAATACAGATGCATTACAAGCAGCTCATGGAAGAGCACCAGCTGTTGCTACAGGGGTAAAAAGATTACACCCTGATAAGATAGTGTTTACATATCAAGGAGATGGTGACTTAGCTTCAATTGGTGCAGCAGAAATTGTTCATGCCGCAAACCGAAATGAAAATATCACAGTCATTTTTGTCAACAATGCTATTTATGGAATGACAGGAGGTCAAATGGCCCCCACAAGTTTGATTGATCAAATCACTTCAACAACACCAACGGGGAAAAATGAAAAAACGATGGGTTATCCTTTGAAGATGAGTGAGTTGCTAGCGACCATTGAACACGTTGCTTATATTGAACGTGTGATGACGGCGGATGTAAAAAGCATCAGGCAAACAAAAAAAGCCATCAAGAATGCTTTTGAAGCTCAGATAAATAATGAAGGATTCAGTATGGTAGAAGTGTTATCATCATGTAATGTTGGTTGGAAAATGTCTCCAACTGAAGCGCTAGGTTATATCAAAGATAAAATGCAACCAGTGTTCCCATTGGGTGTGTATAAGGAGCGAAATCATGGAAAAACCAATTAAGTTGGTGTGTGCAGGTTTTGGTGGTCAAGGTGTATTAACCATTGGTCAACTTGTGGCGATGATTGCCATGAACCATGATTATTTGGTTAGTTGGATGCCTTCTTATGGCCCTGAAATGCGTGGTGGTACGGCTAATTGCCATGTTGTAATCAGTAAAGATAAACAACAATCACCAATCATATCAAATGATATGACACACTTATTGGCGCTTAATCAACTTGCAAAAGATAAGTTTAAAGATCAATTAGTTCAAGATGGTCAGTGCATCATTCATCAAGCACTTGTTAAGCAAGATTTAGATATGAATGAGTTAGCCATTGATTTTAATCAAATCGCAAGTCAACTAGACAATACAAAAACAGCGAATATGGCTGCTTTTGGTAGTTTGATGGTGACACTTAACCTATTTAAGATTGAATCAGGTGAACAAATCATTCGTGAGAAATTCGCTTTACTAGATAAGCAATTACTTGAAGATAACATCAAAGCATATTACATGGGTGTTGAAGCAGCTCAAGCATTAATTTCTTAGTTTCTTCATTAAATATCTGATTGCTAATACGGTAATCAAACCAAATACAAACATCATCACAAAGCCATAAAGACCGTACAGGATATCAGCAAATTCCATATGTCCGGTCTTGCTTTGATATTGTCCAATTTCTATTGCAAATGCCAATACAACAGCAACAGTGAACGTATAGATAAATGAGAGCGCAATAATGCTATGCTTGGCAATCCACTTAAACATAAAATGAATCACAATAAACATGATGATACAAACAAAGCCAAATACCCAAAAGTGAAGTTGCTTATCCGTCATATTAATTTGGTAATTATCATTTAATTGTGTAATAC
>CAYGIY010000070.1:0-7427 GCA_964350055.1 uncultured Erysipelothrix sp. | reverse complement strand
GTTTAATACATGCCATCCATATATCTGGTTTAACGTATTTATTTTTAGGTGATGCTTATCAAAATGCTGAACTTGAGGTGGTACGAGTGCATCCTTTTTTAAAAGTGGACATCATCAAACTTGGACACCATGGTTCTAAAACATCGTCCTTACCACTTCTTTTTGCCTATACACAACCCAAGATTGCTATTATTAGCTCTGATCCTAATGTTTATGGTCATCCTCATACAGTTACGCTTAAAACATTGCATCATTATCAGGTGATTCCATGGATGACACATCAAGATGGTGATTTAGCGATTTTCTCAATGTTTAATTACCACTTTTTACTATCATCGACCGGTAGATTTGGTATAATGAAATTGGTGATAACATGAAAATGTTGATTTATGGATCAGAGCGCTATTTTCTTGAAGATAAAGCGAAACAAATCATTTCAGAAAAATACGCATTTGCTAAAGATATTGATCCTATCGTATACGATTGTGAGCGTTTAACCTTTCAATGGGAACAGTTATTTGAAGAATTAATGACCGTTTCTTTTTTTGAAGCATATAAAGTAATATATTGTTACAATCCCATGACATCCTCATCAGCAACGATAAGTGATGCACAATTAAAAATATTTAAAGAAATTTGTGAGAACTTGCCTGATGAAGTGCTATTTTTTATGATGCTTGAGTCGCCTTCATATGATCAAAGGTTAAGGATATTCAAACCATTTATAAGTGATAAAAGTGTCGTTAAAGTTTCATCATTAACTCCTGGTGCATTTCGTAATTTGGTGATAGAGAAACTCAAAGAAAAAAACGTAAATTTATCACGTGCTTCATTTGATGCATTGTTAGAACGATTACCGTTGCATGTTCCAACATTGATTCAAGAAGTTCATAAATTATCTTGTTATCCAAAAGAAATCACACCTGATATCATCATACGTTTAATTAGTAAACCTATGGCAGATAGCGTATTTGAGTTATCACGTGCGATTATGGTCAAAGACATGCAATCTGCGTGGAAGGTGTATCATGATTTGCTTGTTTTAAAACATGATCCAACATCATTGATTCCTGCCATTGCATGGCAATATCGAATTATGTTTCATATATTGTATTATCAACAACAAGATTACAATCGATATGAGATTCAACAACGTTTAAATGAACACGATTACGTGTTTAATAAAGCATGGCAATATGCAAGTAAGACAACAAAACCGCAAGTCATTAAACTATTGGATCAATTGGCGTATTTAGATCAATCAATTAAAATTGGCAGAACCGATAAAAAAATGGGGTTTGAGCGATTTTTACTGGAGGCGATGAAATAATATGGAATCATTAAGAGAATTATATAAAGCTGGTTATGGACCTTCTAGTTCACATACACTTGCACCCATGCGTGCGTGTTTATTGTTTAAAGATATTACTCCTGATGCAAAACGTTATGCTGTGGAATTATATGGCTCCTTGGCATTGACTGGAAAGGGACATTTTACTGATCAAATCATTATCCAAACATTGCAACCTGTACCAACAGAAGTTAAGTTTTATGCCACATGGGCTTATAATTATCCTCATGGCTTGAAATTAAAAGCACTGGATGAATTTGATCAAACTATTAAAGAATGGATTGTGTATTCATTAGGTGGTGGTTCAATTAAAGTGTTGGATGAAGATTTTGATTTTCAAAAGCAGATTTATCCAGAAAAATCATATAGTGAGATTGTTGAATTTTGTAAAATAAATAATATAAATTTAGCCCAGTATGTGTATCATTATGAACCAGATATCAAACCATATTTAAATGACATGCTTGATGCAATGCTCAATTCAGTCAGAGAAGGTTTGACAAAAGAAGGGGTATTACCAGGCACACTAAAGCTACCTCGTGTCGCAAAAAATTTGTTTATTAAAGCAAGTAGCATAACAAACCAAGAAAAAAGAAAACGTTTAAGCTTAGTGGCCTATGCGTATGCTGCAAATGAACAAAATGCTTCTAATCAAATTGTTGTCACAGCACCAACTATGGGTTCTTGTGGTGTCATGGCTTCCTATATGTATCATGCTTATTATGATTTGGGGTTTTCAAGGCATCGATTGATTGATGGGTTAGCGGTAGCAGGTGTATTTGGAAATGTCATCAAAACAAATGCTACTATTTCAGGTGCAGAAGGTGGTTGTCAGGCAGAAGTTGGTTCAGCAACGTCTATGGTTGCTGCTACAAAAGCTTTTTTAGATGGTCATTCCTTTAAAATTATTGAGATGGCTGCCGAAATTGCAATGGAGCATCATCTTGGGCTCACCTGTGATCCAATCGGGGGTTATGTGATGATTCCATGTATTGAGCGAAATGGTGCTGCTATACTGCGAGGAATGGATGCTGTGTTTATGGCTGATAGTCTTGGTAGTATCAAAGACAATGTAGTTGGTTTTGATGATGTGGTTGCAACGATGAATTACACAGGCAGTAAACTTGCATTGGAACTAAAAGAGACTTCATTGGGAGGTCTTGCAACCATCGTTAAGATAAAATAAAAAAACCGACCAAATCCGGACGGTTTATGCTAGGTTATTGATTGCTTTAGCAAATCTTGCTTTTTGACGATTTGCATAGTTCTTGTGGTGAATACCACTTGAAACTGCTTTATCTAAACGTGAGTTCAACAGATGGAATGCTTCTGCAGCTTTGGCTTTATCGCCATCATGAATCAGTTTTAAAACTTGTTTCATTTGAGTTTTTAATGCTGATCGTTCAGAAGTATTAGTAGCTGATCTTTTTAAGTTAGTGATTGCACGTTTCTTTTGATTTTGAATATTTGGCATTGGGACCTCCTTAATTGCTAACTCATTATAACAAAGCACTTCTTAAAAAGCAATAAAACAAGCTTTAAAAACAAATGGAGAAGAGGGTTATGGTATGAAAAAGAAAATCGTGTTTATGGGAACACCAATATTTGCAACAGCAGTATTAGATGCTTTGCTAAAAATAGATGTAAATGTTGTAGCGGTTGTCACACAACCTGATAAAAAAGTAGGGAGAAAACAAGTGCTAACTGCATCACCAGTGAAGCAATTGGCTTTGAAAAATGACATACCAGTCTTACAACCAACGCGTGTGATGGATTGCTTAGAAGATTTGCAATCATTTCAACCGGATGCCATTGTGACATGTGCTTATGGCATGTTTTTGCCTCAAGCAATCTTAGATGTTCCACAGATTGAATGCATCAATGTTCACGCATCACTGTTGCCTAAGTATCGAGGAGGTGCGCCAATCCATCGTGCAGTCATGGCAGGTGAAAACCAGACTGGAATCAGTTTAATGCGTATGATAAAGAAAATGGATGCAGGTGAAGTGTTTGTCAAGGAATCAATTGCAATTGGACAAGATGATACAACGACTGAAGTTTATGATCGGTTGATGGTTGTTGCTCATCGAATGATCAAAGAGCATTTACTTGATATATTGAATTTGCAAATCCCTCCAATACCACAAGATGATAGCGAGGTGACATTTGCTCCAATCATTACAGCAGATGATGAACGAATCAATCTATCCAATGATGGTGAAACAATATATAATCAAATACGAGGACTAATTCAGTTTCCATATGGATACGTGTTGATTTCTGATTTAAAAGTAAAGATTATTGACGCATTGTTTGTCAAAGAACAACACAATCACAAAATCAATACCATTATTGGATTTGATCAACAATCGATGATTGTTGCAATTTTTGATGGACTACTATATATTAAACAAGTACAAATTCAAGGCAAGAAAATAATGAATGCCACTCAGATTAAAAATGGTTATGGTAGACAATGGATGGGATTAGAGGTTAAATAATGAAAAATATTCGAACACTAGCAATTGCAAGTATATTTATGGCCATGATTACATTGGTTACAATGTATGGTATGGTCCCTATTGCACAAGGATACTTAAATTTAGGGGATGCGATTATCATGTTGATCGCAACAGTATTACCAGCACCTTTAGTGTTTTTAATTGGTGGACTTGCCAGTGGTTTAGCAGATGTATTAGTTGGTTATGGTCAATATGCTCCTTTTACATTTATTATTAAAGGGTTAGAAGGAGTTTTAATAGCAGTATTGTTTATGTCTATGAAAAAACCGTGGCGCTATGTCATTCCTTTTTTAGTTGCTGCTGCATGGATTGCAATTGGCTATGCATTAACGGATGCATTCTTATATCAAAGTTGGCAAGTCGGATTGACTTCTTTAGGGTATAATTTATTTCAAGGAGTTACGAGCGCGATGATTGCGATGGGGCTTGTACGTTCCATATATCCGATATTAAGCAAGTTATGGAAAAATTAATGCAACTCATTACACATAAGTTGAGATAGAAAGAAAGTTGGGGTATGGTTAGGATGACCATAGAATAAAATATGGCGATTAAAATTAATGGAGATCAACAATTTAGCGAAACACTTAAAAAGGTTTATTCAATTGATAATGAAAAAACACCTGTAACTTTCGTGATGGATGAACAACTCCAGCAAATTGAAATCCATTTATCTACAGAAATGGTTAACCAATCAAAAGATGTGTTTCAGCAACTTTTAAAACCGAATAAGACCATCATAGGAAAAACATCCCGTGGTCAAGTTTGGGTTGATATTAATGATATTTATGTGATTGAAGCTTTTGGTAATATTGTTGAAACCATTGTAAGACAACAAAGCATTCAATTGGATAAAAAACTCTATGAATACGAAGAAGAGTTAGCACAAGATGGTTTTCTTCGAATAGGGAAGAGTACGCTTGTCAACACCTCAAAAATTGTATCCATTGCCGCTGCATATAACGGAAAACTGTTGCTTTACTTAGAGAACCAACAGAAAGTTGATGTTAATCGCAGTTACACAAAAGCTTTTAAGAAAATGCTTTTAAAGCAAGGAGGTTAGCATGGAAATACTACTTGTTATACTGAGTGCAATCGTCGTTCTTGCAAGTGCAATGATACTTTTTAAAACAATTTATTGGCAACGAAAACTAAATTTGAGATTGAATCTATCCCATGATAAAAACAATGTCGTGCTATTTAAGCAAGGTGGTGTTTTACTAGCAACCATGCTGTTATTTGGAGTGACGGTGAGTCAACCAGTAATATTGAATAAACTTTTACCTACTACTTCATCTGGTGTGAGAGATTTAAGTGATATTCGTTATGCATTATCAGAGCATGTCTCAGGTTTAGGCGTAGACCCAAACAATAATGGCGAACCATCAGATGATGTTGATGTTGTAAAGACAGTGACATTCGATCAACCGCTACCAGCAGGAAATTATTCCATTGTTGTTTATGGTGAACAGTGGTACTTGGTGAGTGAAAACCAGGAATTCATCCTAAATATTAAAGATAAAGATTAAGAAGTATTGAAACAATCACTTAGCGATTCAACTATATAATTTCGAAAGTGCTATCAAGCACTTTTTTTTAGTTGCTAGCTTTGATATAATAGGAATGCTTTTCAGGAGGTCTTTTTTTGAACCAAAAAAACATAAGAAATTTTTCCATCATTGCCCACATCGACCACGGTAAGTCAACATTAGCTGATCGAATCTTAGAGTTAACTAAAACAGTTTCTACAAGAGAGATGGTTGCGCAAGTACTAGACACCATGGATTTAGAACGTGAGCGTGGCATTACGATTAAATTAAATGCCGTGCAATTGCTTTATACAGCCAAAGATGGACAAGATTATATTTTTCATTTAATTGATACCCCAGGTCATGTGGATTTTACCTATGAGGTATCACGTTCTTTAGCAGCATGTGAAGGTGCTATTTTGGTTGTGGATGCAGCTCAAGGTATTGAAGCTCAAACATTGGCCAATGTGTATTTAGCACTTGAAAACAATTTAGAAATTATTCCTGTGATTAATAAAATTGATTTGCCATCTGCAGATCCTGTTTTAGTTGCGCAGCAGATTGAGGATGTTATTGGTATTGAAGCCATCAATGCACCTAAAATTAGTGCAAAGAGTGGGTTAAACATAGAAGAAGTTTTAGAGACGGTCATCAAGCGCGTTCCAGCACCTGCTGGTGATCCCAATGCGCCACTACAAGCACTTGTGTTTGATTCTATTTACGATTCATATCGTGGGGTTATTGCGTTTGTGCGTATCAAAGAAGGCACAGTAAAAGTTGGAGATAAAATTCAGTTTATGCAAGCAAATGCTGAGTATGAGGTCATTGAATGTGGTGTTCGTAATCCTAAAGAAGTTAAAAAGAAAGAATTATCTTGTGGGGAAGTTGGTTGGATTGCAGCAAGCATAAAATCAATTGAACATGTTCGAGTAGGGGATACCATTACGTTATCCAATCATCGAGCAAAAGAACCATTACCTGGTTATCGTCAATTAAACTCAATGGTCTATTGTGGTTTGTATCCAACTGAAAACAATCGTTACAACGACTTAAAGGATGCATTGGATAAATTGAATCTTAATGATGCAGCTTTAAAATATGAAGCAGAAACATCGGCAGCGCTTGGATTTGGATTTCGATGTGGTTTTTTAGGCTTATTACACATGGATGTTGTCCAAGAGCGGATTGAGCGAGAATACAAGATTTCACTAATTGCAACAGCACCTTCGGTTGTTTATCATGTTTATAAAACAGATCAAAGTAAAATAGAAATTGATAATCCATCTCATATGCCACCACCTAATGTCATTGACCGGATTGAAGAGCCTTATGTGACGGCTACTATTATTGTGCCTAATGAATATGTCGGTCCAATTATGGAGCTAAATCAGAAAAAACGTGGGATTTATAAAGAGATGGACATGCTTGATTCTTTAAGAATGAAACTGATTTATGAAATTCCATTAGCTGAAATTGTCTATGATTATTTTGATCGTCTTAAGTCAGTGACACGTGGTTATGCAACATTTGATTATGAATTTCTTGGTTATCAATCCTCACGTTTAGTGAAGATGGATATCTTTATTAACCATGAAGTTGTAGATGCACTTTCTATTATTGTGCACCGTGATTTTGCATATGCTCGTGGCAAAGTGATTGTTGAAAAAATGAGAACGTTGATACCAAGGCAACAATTTGAAATTCCAATTCAAGCAGCAATTAATCACAAGATTATTGCACGAACCGATATCAAGGCTGTTCGAAAAAATGTATTAGCCAAGTGTTATGGCGGCGATATCACTCGTAAGAAAAAACTACTCGAAAAGCAAAAAGAAGGTAAGAAACGTATGAAACAAGTGGGTAATGTCGAAATCCCACAAGAAGCTTTTTTGGCTGTTTTATCCATGGATGAAAAATAATGTTATAGAATTTCATTTTATACCCACAAGATTTTTGAAAGCGATTTCATAGCTTGTTCATATAGTTTCTTAACATTTCAGATTTACATTAACAAATAGCCTTGAC
>CAYGIY010000069.1:0-7525 GCA_964350055.1 uncultured Erysipelothrix sp. | reverse complement strand
ATCATGTGTATATCTTACATAGATGAATATATCATGTAAATCATAGAAAGAGTGAAATTATGCAATCATTTATTAACCGTTTTATTCGATATGTCCAAATTGACACACGCTCTGATGCAACCTCAGAAACCGTGCCATCAACCAAATCACAACTAGACTTTGCCTACATGCTTAAAGATGAACTTACTGAGATTGGATGCGTTGATGTTTTTGTCAATCAGTCCAATGGATTTGTTATGGCAACAATTCCAGCATCTACCTCTAAACCGATAGATGCGATAGGCTTTATTGCACACATCGACACCGCAGATTTTG
The DNA here is from genome assembly GCA_964350055.1 of uncultured Erysipelothrix sp. Taxonomy (GTDB): domain Bacteria; phylum Bacillota_I; class Bacilli_A; order Erysipelotrichales; family Erysipelotrichaceae; genus UBA6182. The sequence goes on along the minus strand of CAYGIY010000069.1, from coordinate 7,210 downwards.
AATCAAAACATATTAAGACGCAAATCATACTTGATTATGATGGACAAGATATCGTACTAAATAAACAGCAAAACATCGTTTTAAGTCCAAATCAATTCCCAAACTTAAGTAATTATATCGGTCATACTTTAATTACAACAGATGGTTTAACACTACTAGGAGCTGATAATAAAGCAGGAATGGTTGCAATTATTGAAGCAATTAAAGAGCTTATCGAAACAAAACCGTTTGAACATGGAACCGTTAAAATTGCGTTTGGTCCTGATGAAGAAATTGGACGCGGTGCCGATCGTTTTGATGTTGAAGCATTTGATACTGTTTTTGCCTATACCGTTGATGGCAGTTTTAAGGGACAACTAGAATACGAATCCTTTAATGCTGCTGCTGCAATAATTTCAATAAAAGGCGTTTCAGTTCACCCTGGAACAGCAAAAGACAAAATGATCAATGCGATTAAACTTGCAATGGAATTGGATCAAATGCTACCTCAAGATGCCGTTCCCGAAAAGACTGAAAAACGTGAAGGATTTTTCTTAGCCACACAAATTCAAGGGAGCATTGAAGATGCAACGATGCATTATATTATTCGAGATCATGATCGTGGTCTTTTTAAAGCAAAGAAAAAAAACCTTGAAGAAGTTGTTGCATTATTAAACCAACGTTATCCTAAAGCAACCATCACATTATCAATGAAGGACTCTTATTACAATATGGGTGATATTATCAAACATGATATGAAAAGTGTTGATCTTGCGATTGAAGCAATGGAATCCCTTGATATCACACCAATCATTGAACCCATTCGTGGAGGCACTGATGGCTCAAAAATTACCTTCAAAGGCATTCCAACACCCAATCTGTTTACTGGAGGTGAAAACTTCCATGGCAAGTTTGAATTTCTTTCAATCAATGATGCCTTATTAGCTAAACAAACAATATTAAAGATTATTGAATTACACGCAAAATCATAAAAGAAAGGGCAATTAGATTTACCCTTTTTTATGAAGCACGTAATAAACGTAAACTATTTAAAATAACCAGTATTGTTGAGCCTTCGTGGGCAATCACTCCATATGGTAATTGAACAATACCAATGGTGTTACTGATGAGTAATAAGACAATCACACTAATTGAGAACGTCAAATTCTGATTGATAATACGTTGTGCTTTTTTAGAAATCTTTAAAATTTCAATTACATTTTGAAGATTGTTATTGATAAACACAATATCTGCTGTTTCTAGTGACACATCGGTTGCATCACCCATCGCAGCTCCTATATGTGCAATTGCCAATGATGGAGCATCATTTATCCCATCACCAATCATCATTACAATTTGATTTTTAGCCTTATAGCCTTCAATGACATCAGACTTATACTCAGGTAAACAATCATATTCATAACTTAATACACCTGTCAAAGTAGCAATTGCCTTGGCAGTATGTTTTTGATCACCGGTTAATAAAACAGTTTGAATATTCATATCGTTCAGCTTTATTATCACATCTTTAGCATTATCACGAATCGTATCCTTTAGACTAACAAAACCAAGATGCTCTTGGTCACGTATAATTTCAATAATTGTTTGACCATCTTCGATATATTTTTGTTTTTGGTTTTTAAGTTGGACATCAAGTGTCGTATTGAATCTTCCGACTTGATAAACATGATCATCTATTGTTGCTTCCATGCCTTGCCCTGGAATTTCTCTTGTTTGAATATCTAAGTAAGGAATATCCTTGAAATGATTGACAATCGCTTTCGCTAATGGATGATTGGAAGAACGTTCAATATTAACCATGATTTCTAGCACCCTATCTTTGTCTACATCATCTATTAAAACAACTTCCTGCAGTTGAGGTCTACCCGTTGTAATCGTTCCAGTTTTATCAAATACAATTGTATCAACATTTTTTAATTGTTCGAGGTGTTGACCACCTTTAATTAATATCCCATGAGCTGCACCATAAGAAAGTGTTGACAATATTGCTGGTGTTATTGAAGCAACAACGGCACATGGTGACCCTACAACTAATACAATCACACCCCGATAAAATGAATCTTGCCAACTTAACCACCCAAACCAATAAGGGATTATCATAAACGCTAATGCTAATGCAATGACTGCATAGACATACCAACGTTCAAATCGTTCAATAAAAGACTGTGATTTCGTTTGACTTTCTTGAGCTTGTTGTACAAAATCAATAATTTTTTGTACTGTTGAATATTTAGGATCTTTGGTCACTCGAACCCATATGGTTGAATCTTCATTTAATGAACCTGAAAATACATCATCACCTTCCGTTTTTGTCACTGGTATAAATTCACCCGTAATGGCTGCTTGATTGATGGAAGCTGTTCCCTTTACAACGACACCATCAACCGGGATTTGCTGACCAACCTTAACAATTACAATGTCACCAATACTTAAAGAATCGATTGCAACTAGTTCCTCTTGCTCGTTGATCAATTTAACTGCTGTTTTTGGACTCAACTTCAATAAACTAGTTAGTGCTTTTTCGCTTTTTGTATTTGCATATGTTTCCATGACACCACTAACTGCAAATATAAAGATTAATATCGCTCCTTCATGATAATCTCGTGTAATAAATGCGGCAAGTGCGGCAATGATCATTAAAAACTCTACATTTAATGCTTTGCTTTCAATCGTCTTATGATATCCTTCGACTGCTTTGTAAAATCCTCCAATAAAAAATGAAAGTCCCCACAATATCATAGCAACCAAAGATGTGTCATCTTGGACTACAAGTCGTGCAGTTATAATCAACAGAAAAGCAATAATAACATTCCGAGTTTGTAATCGTAGTGATTTGTTTGTTTTTATCGTTTCAATCATAACCTTATTGTAAAATATTTCTAAATAAATACAATACAACTATGCTCAATACATAAAAAAAAGGAACAATTTCTTATCCCTTTTTAAGCTACATTTGTAACACTTAGTCTTTTCAATACAATATTTACCCCAATACTGAACCCCAAAATGGCTCCTACAATGATACCAATAGTTCCAAACAACTCATAACCCACCATGCCTAGCCAAGAAACATCATTAAAGAAATTTCCGCCTAAAAACATGCCAAGCCAAAGCCCACCAAAGATACCTATGATTGTTCCTAGTCCACCACCAAAAATAATCCATGCAACTTTTGAAATCATGATTAAGTCCTTTCCCTTGATTACTCAAGTGTTGCACTCATATAATCTAATGATATTATAACATAATAAAAAGCCCCTTAATCAACAAAGGGGCTTCATAAATTAGTAACTTTGAAATACTCTTACACCAAATACTTCCAATGGATTTAATCGACATGGCGGACTGTTACCATTAACTGAACAACGTCGATTCATTCCTGTAGAATACCAACCTGTACCAAATGATAAATCCCCATTCCAGTTTTGAGCATAATGATTTACACTACTTGTTCCAAGATAAACAACTTCGATGTGTAAATGTGGTCCGGATGAATTTCCTGATGAACCAACTCGTCCCACTATATCCCCTGCATTTACAACCGATCCAATCCGGATTGGTGAACCACTTTGTAAATGAATATATCGGATAGCATAAGACCGGTTGTTTACTGATACGATTAAGTACACTTGATTTCCACCACCGTTGGTTCCTGGACTTCCACAAGAATTACCAAGCCAACCCCATGTTGGACAGCGATCCACACTATAAATGACTACCCCATTTGCTACTGCAAGTACTGGTGTTCCAATCGGTGCTGCAAAATCAACACCTAAATGCACCCCACCACTTGGATAATACCATACGCCTGCACTTATTCTAAATCCTGAACTTATAGGACGAATCCACCCTAAAGATGGAACGATTTGATTTAAAGCATTTGAAATCAACTTTATTTGCTCTTGAACAGCAGTTAAATCAGCAACTGCTTCTTGTTCCATTTTAACTAAATCTGCTTCTTGGCGTCTAAACTCAACAATGATTTCCTCAACTTGTTCCTTCATTTCTAGGACAGTTGCTTGATTTGATAAAACATTTAATCTGTTATCTTCGAGAACATTTCGTTGTCTTTCTAATTCTATTTTATCACTTTCAACTTTTTCAATTTCCGCTTGCATGAGTTTGATTTGTTCATTGTCATAATACGTAATATCACGAATACCTTCAAATCGTCGAACTAAATCAGTGAAATTTGAAGCACCCATGATTATTTCAATAAAACCATTGATACTAAAGAACCCTTGCATGGCAATCATGCGTTCTTGAATTGTTTCATCTCTAATCTTAATTGTTTCTTCTAAAGCTTCAATTTCTAGAATCAATTGCTCAATGCTATTTTGCATTCTTTCGATTGATCGATCAAAGACACTAATTTGTCTTTCTAACTCGACAATGTCTTCTTCATATTTTCGAATGTCTTGTGTATATTTAAGAATGTTTGAACGCAGACTTGAAATATCACCACGAATATTGGTTAGGTTTTCACGTGCTCTCTTTACTTCATTATTGATATGTTCTTGAAATGCATTACACGTTGATGCGTTGTCCTTCGCTGTTGTATTAAAACATAATTCTTCATAATACTCGCGGCGCTCATCAAAATCATTAGCCGAAATTGACATTGTACCTTGAGAAATCAATGCGATAACGACAAGTAAAACTGATAATTTTTGCAACTTATGTTTCATCGTTTCCACCTCAAATGTTTAGCTACAGCAATGTAACTACCCAAGCTGCCAACCAAAATTGCAACCATAACTAGCAAACCCGAAAGATATAAAACCAGCGGTGCTGGCTCAATCAGCTGAAACATGGGCGTTAACATTTCACCATCTAGAAAATCATACAAGAAATAGTAACCAGCAATCGTGATTCCAATTGGTAATAACGAACCAAAGAATCCAATCAATGACCCTTCAATAATAAAAGGCATTCTTATGAACCCATTTTTGGCTCCAACTGTTCTCATGATCGTGATTTCGTTTTGTCTTGTGGCTATAGATAACTTAATTGTATTCGAAATCAAAAATAATGCAACAATTCCTAATCCTGCAACAAGCACATACACAGCGTTTCTCACACTATTTAGAAGTTCCATCAATTCCAACACACGTACACCACCAAATTGTACTGCTTCAATACCTTCTATTTGGCGGATTTGTGTAGAAATTGATTCAACATTTTCACCTTGTTCAATATTTACCAAATAAGCCATACGAAGTGGATTGCTCTCTCCACGATAGTTTTCAAATATTGCACCTTCTTCACCAAATGATTCGATAAACTTATCAAGCTCATCATCCTTTGATGAAAACACAATTTCTTCAACTCCTGGTATCACACTTATTTGATCATAGATTAAATTCAAGTCTTCCTGCGATTCATGTGTTTGCAAAATTTTCACATGAATGTTGACAGTTTCTTCAATTCCATAAGTGAATTGCTGAATATTAACTGAGACAAGCAAAAAGACACTCACAAACAACAAAGTCACCGTGATGGATGAAATACTTGATAATGTCATAGCCATATGACGAACAAGCCCTATAAAGGCTTCTTTAAAGTGTCTAAAGATTCTAAACATGATGAATATAACCTCCAGTCACTAAATCTGCAACAATATGACCTTCATCAAGCGCAATTGTGCGCTTACGATATTCATTGACAAGTGGTAGATCATGAGTAACCATGACAATTGTTGTGTTTTCCTCATCATTAATTTTATCAAGTAAAGCCACAATTTCTCTGGATTTCTCTGGATCTAAATTACCTGTTGGCTCATCACAAATCAACACTTTTGGTTTATTTGCAATTGCCCGTGCAATCGCCACACGTTGTAATTGTCCACCTGATAATTGATCAGGATACGCATTATGTTTATCACTTAGCCCAACAAGTGCTAGTACTTCACGAGCACGTTTTCTTATAATAACAGGTGCTGTGTATACCACTTCCATCGCAAATGATACATTTTCAAATACTGTTTTCTTCTCCAGTAGTTTGAAATCTTGAAAAACTACACCAATGTTTCGTCGGTATAGCGGAACTTTTGAATGCTTTAATTTGCCAACATTAATACCTGCAACTTCAACCAAGCCTTTGGTTGGCACTTCTTCCCCATCTAATAGCTTAATAATCGTTGATTTTCCTGAACCTGTTGGGCCTATGATATACACAAACTCACCTTGTTCAATTGTCAAATCAATATTATACAAAGCATTGACCCCGTTTTTGTATGTTTTTGAAACACCACGCATGATCAACATATGTTCACTTCCAATCTTTATCTATCTTAACATAAAATGATAAAACATTTAATGTGAAAACTCCCATATTCTACACTTTATAGTCAAAGGAAAAACCAAAGCCAGATACCTCAGTAGCATCAGACACGATAAGAAATGCGTTTGAGTCTATTTCTTGTACATTTTGACTGAGTGCAGGATATTGATTTTTCATGATAACAGTTAAAATCACTGGTTTTTGATCACCTGTAAAACCTCCACGTGCTTCGATTAATGTTGTTCCACGATCTAGATGGTCATGGATATAAGTGAGTATTTCACTATATTTCTCAGATATAATATAAACGGTTTTTGCATTTTGACCCCCAAAAATCAACACTTTATTAATAGCAAATGCACATGCCCAAACGGATATAAAACCAATTAAAACAGCATGTAAGCCAAATGTCCACAAACCTAAAGCAACGGTGATGCCATCAACAATTAATACCCACGTTGAAATTTCAAGATGTGTGTATTTATGTAAAACTAAAGGTGGAACATCCATTCCCCCAGTACTAGATCCAGTACGCAAAACCATGCCAACACCAATACCAGCCAGTAATCCACCATATAGACTAGCTAGGATAGGGTCGACACCAATATCAATGCCTTGATTGGTGAAGGTTAGAAAAAAAGGATAAAGAAATGTACTGATTGCCGTTGAGATTGCAAAATTCCGACCTAAAACTAACGCCCCAACAATAAACAGACCAATGACTAACACATTAATCATAATCGTAGGACTTATATTTAATAAAGGTTCAAGAGCGACAGCTATTCCAGCAACGCCACCAGATAATATGTTATATGGCAAAATAAACATGCCAACTGCCAAAGCTAATAAATAATTACCAACAACAAGTAATATTCCGTTCTTTATATGTTTTTTCATTTTTACCCTCACTAAACCAAGCCAATTATAC
>CAYGIY010000068.1:0-7564 GCA_964350055.1 uncultured Erysipelothrix sp. | reverse complement strand
AATTTGTAGAGGCAGTATTATTTTAAAATCATAAGTAAGCGTTTACATTTAGATTGACCTTCAGACAAAGAGTACAAGGATAATACTTTGTTTGACTTATATATTTGTATAGGAGGTGAGCTCAAAGAAGATTAAGTCTTAGTAGAGAATACTATATTCATTAAATGACATCGAAAAAGGAGGAACTAATTTAATGAGAAGACTAGTCAATGATCCGTATGAGATAGTAGAAGAAATGTTAGAAGGTTACGTTCGTGCATTTGGCGATAAAGTTAAATTGCTTGAACATGATGGACGTGTTGTTGTAAGCACCAATGCTCCAAAAAAAGATAAAGTTGGCGTTATTGTTGGTGGTGGATCAGGACACGAACCACTGTTTTTAGGATATGTTGGAGATGGATTTGCTGATGCTGCAGTTATTGGTAACATTAACACCTCACCATCACCTGAACCTTGCTACAATTCTGTTAAAGCAGTAGACGCAGGAAAAGGTTGCATCTTCTTGTATGGAAACTATGCTGGAGATGTTATGAACTTTGACATTGGTGCTGAAATGGCAGCAGAAGATGGCATACGTGTTGAAACAGTATTAGTAACTGATGACGTTATTTCTTCAAAAAATGTTGAAGAAAGACGTGGTATTGCTGGTGATTTCTTTGTGTTTAAAACAGTTGCAGCTGTAGCTGATGAAGGCGCAGATTTAGATAAAGTTGTTGAAGTTGCAAGAAAAACAAATAAAAACTGTGCAACGATGGGTGTTGCATTAGGTGCAGCAGAACATCCAAACACAGGCAAAGAAATGTTTGAAATGGCTGTTGGCGACATGGAAATCGGCATGGGTATCCATGGAGAGCCTGGTGTCCGTCGTGGGAAAACTGAACCAGCAGATGACGTTGTTCAAGAAATCTTAGACGTTTTGATTCCAGAATTGAAACTTAAAAAAGATGATGAAGTATGTGTATTAGTGAATAGCTTAGGTGCAACACCGTTGATGGATTTATTGGTTGCTTATCGTAAAGTATCCATCGTTCTTGAAGAACTAGGTGTCAAGGTTCATAAAACCTTTATCGGTTCTTATGCATCAACAATGAATATGCCTGGTATGTCCGTTACATTACAAAAAGTTGATGATGAACTAAAACGCTTAATCGACTACCCAACTGACGCACCATATTTTATTCAAAAGTAATTTGATACGTTGTTAAAGATGAAGGAGATGTACCATGTACGATAATTATGTATTGAACAGAGATTTTTTTATCAAAGTTATTAAAGACTTAGCTACTATGGTAGAAGAGCAAAGAGATTATTTAACAAAACTAGATTCAGACATAGGAGATAGTGATCATGGTATCAATCTCACAATTGGATTCCGTGAAGTAACCAAAAAATTGCCTGAGTGGGAAAATGAAAATTTAACAAGTTTATTTAAAAAGGTCGGGATGGCTTTATTAGGCAAAGTTGGTGGTGCTGCAGGACCTTTATATGGTGGACTTTTCATGAAATTTGGTGAACCTGCTGATAATAAAGACGAGGTCACCTTTCAAGAGTTTGCTGAAATGCTAAAAAAAGGTGTGGAGTTAGTCGAATTTCGCGGTAAAGCTGTTATTGGTGACAAGACAATGGTGGATACATTACGTCCAGCACTTGATGCATTACTTGAAGCAGTTGAAGCAAAAAAAGACCCTGTAGAAGCCTTTAAAGCTTGTATAGATGCTGCTGAAAAAGGCCGTGATTCCACGATTCCACTTGTTGCTAGAAAAGGTCGTGCGTTACGTTTAGGTGAACGCGCAATTGGGCACCTTGATCCAGGGGCAACTTCATCGCATTTAATTCTTTCAATATTCTTTGAGAATTTGAAACTTTATTTTAATTAAGATTAGTCACTGCCCCCATTGGGGGCAGTGATTTCTATAAAGGAGGCAATTATGAGAAAGAAAATACTTGGTGCTAGTTGGAAAATGCATAAGAACACTGTTAAAGATGTGGAGTCATTCATTGATAGGATTAAAGAGTTTAAAGACTATGACAAAATAGAAACTTTCTTATTACCTTCTTTTGTTCTTATACCAAAGTTAAGTGAACTGTTAAAAGAAACAAAGATCCGTTGGGGTTCACAGACGATGTCATTTGTTGATTACGGTGCCTTCACTGGAGAAGTAAGTGTGGTTGCTTTAAAGGAGTTTGACTGTACGTATGTTGAAGTGGGACATGCTGAAAGACGAGAACACTTTAATGAAACAAATGCTATTGTCAATCAGAAGTGTAAACTCGCATTAGATTATGGATTAATACCGGTGACTTGTATAGGTGAAACACGCCACGAAAAAGACCAAGGTATTGGTGATGAAATTATCAAAAATCAAATCGACTGGGCATGCAAAGACATTGAAGCTGAACTTGTAACACAAATGATTTTTGCTTATGAGCCTGTTTGGGCCATTGGACAAGAAGAGGGCGCAAGTGAGTCTTATGTACAAAAGCAACATCGATTGATACGCGATGAAATTGCACGTTTGTATAGCCAAACGATTGCAAATCGTGTGAGAATCATTTATGGTGGTTCTGTAAAGCTTGACAATGCAAAAGCATTGGTGAGTCAAACAGATGTCGATGGTTTGTTTGTTGGCCGGTTTGGCTTAGATCCAGATAATTTTGTAGGAATAGCAAGAATTGTATCAAAAGCATAAAAGGAGGATTTATGAGATTAGCAATTGGTTGTGATCAAAATGCATACAAGCTAAAAATAGCGCTTATTGAGCATCTTAGAGAAGGTGGTCATGAAGTTGTAGATTATGGAAGTCATGAAGATGAGGTTGTCTTGTATCCAGATGTGGCCTTTGAAGTTGCAAAAGAAGTAGCAGCAGGTAAGTTTAGCCGTGCTATTTTATTATGTGGAACTGGCATCGGTATGTCCATCACCGCAAATAAAGTCGTTGGTGTTCGTGCTGCTTTGTGTCATGATGTTTATTCAGCAGAGCGGGCTCGAAAAAGCAATGATGCTCAAATCATGACAATGGGCGCAGAAATAATAGGCGTTCCACTTGCTAAAATGTTAGTGGATGCATGGATGAATTCTGAGTTTGCAGGTGGACGTTCTAAACCAAAGGTTGATCGAATGATTGAGATTGACCATGAATATCAACAATCTAAACAGTAAAAAAAAGCAGTTCTGATGAACTGCTTTTACATATTTTCAACTTTTGGTTGTGCCATAAGTGCTGTGAAATCACCATCGATTTCTAGCTTTTTTTCTTTCGGTAAGACAATGAAGTTATCACCCTTTTTCACGTATTCTCCATTAATCATGCCATCACCTTCAATGATGGTGCAAGTGATAAACACTCCATCAAGTTCTATTTGTGTTTTTTCAGTGATTATCATTTGGTGAAGCGTGAAATACTTATTATCAATTAGTTTTGTGATAGCACTCGCTTGATCTTGATTAGAAAGATTATTATTAAGTGGTTGACTTGGTGCAATGATTACATTGAGTGAATCTTCAATATGAAGCTCACGTAAATTACCATTTTTATCAACACGATCATAATCATAAATCCGATAAGTTACATTTGAGTTTTGTTGGACTTCATAAACCAGAGTGCCAGCGCATAAAGCATGCACTGTTCCAGGGACAACGTTAAAGCAGTCACCTTTTTTAATTGAAATATATCGAAACAATTGATCATATTGTTTATTTTTAAGCATTCTTTCAAATTCTTCCACGGTTTTTGCGTGATGTCCTATTTCAAGTTTGGTATCTTTTTCAGTATCTAAGATGTACCAACTCTCATATTTACCAAGCGAATCATTATGCTTTAATCCATACTCATCATCAGGATGAACTTGGATACTCAAGTCTTTACTAGCATCAATTATTTTAATCATTAAAGGAAACGTTTTATTGTTTCCTGGGCCAAATTGTTCACGAAAGTTTTGATAGTACAAATCGAGTGTCATTCCCTGGTATTGTTTGTTGAGAATGGTTGATGAACCTTCAGGATGAGCACTGATTACCCATGCTTCACCTGTTTGATTTGATGGTATATTGTAGTTAAATGCATTTTTAAGACGGTTACCACCCCAAAGCATTTCCTTAAATACAGGTTGTAGTTTAAGCCAATTCTTCATTTTTTCTCCTTTTTTCTGTCTTATTAAATGTACACAATTTAAAGTGATGCTTCAAGTGTATGAAACGATGATGGTATTTATAAAGCTTTAACTAAGATAGCTTTTAGTTCATCATTGGTCAATTCTATTGGATTCCCTTGCATGCTGCTTGAGTGTTTTGATTTTTCAACAATTTCCTCAATATGCTTTTGAGTAATTTGATATGCTGCTAAAGTTGGTATTTTAAAATGATTACATAAGTTATTTAACCATGTCATTACATCGTATGCGGTTGCTTTTTGATTTTGCATCATGATTTTAGCAACTTCATCAAATTTGGATAAGATAGGATGATTTGGGTCTCTTGTTTTTAAGGCTTTAATGTTTGCTTGTACAACATGTGGCAATAAAATAGCACAAACAACGCCATGAGGTATTGTAAACATACCACCAATGACACCTGCAAACCCGTGAACTGCACCTAGTTTTGCATTAGCAAGTGCTAATCCACCAAAAAGACTTCCAATCGCCATATCTTCACGTGCTTGTAAATCATTAGGGTAATCATAAGCTTTTTTTAAAGAACGAGTGATTCGTTTTAATCCTTCAACTGCAAAAGCATCGGTTATAGGATTGGCATGTTTTGAAACAAAGGGTTCAAGTACTTGTGTTAAAGCATCAAGTCCTGTACTTGCCGTAACATCTTTAGGAACACTCAAGGTTAACTCAGGGTCGATTAAAACAAGTTCTGCTAACATATAAGGGCTTCTTAAGCTTACTTTAATGTGATGCTCTGGTGAGCTTACGACACCATTTTTTGTAACTTCAGCACCAGTACCTGAAGTTGTTGGAACTGCGATAAAAGGTAATGAAGGCTTACTTAGGGGCACTCCTTTACCAATCACTTCAACATAATCAAGGACATCCCCATCATTACTCATTAATGCAGCAATCATTTTTCCTGTATCAAGTGCAGAGCCACCACCAATTGCAACGACAAAATCAATGGCATTCTTCTTTGCGATGGATAGAATCTGATTTAGTCCATCAATCGTAGGTTCACCTTTAACAAGGGCAGGGGTCACTTTTAAGCCGATTTGTTCAAGCATGCGCATTGCAAGATCAGTAGAAGTTGAATTGCTCCGGCATACTAATAGGGCGTGTTTTCCATATGGTTTTGCAAGTTCTCCTAAACGTTGAATTCCACCAGTTTCAACAATGATACGATTTGCAGTCATAAATTCAAATTTCATTGGTGCGTCCTCCTGTTGATTCAATAAAATCTTACCATGAAAGGACATATCTTAAAAGATAAAGACCTATGTTAATAGGTCCTAGTTTAAGTTAAATACTTTAAATATGATTCCCCCATACTGTAAAATCACTGGGGCAAAGACTAATGAGACAATTGCCATCAGTTTAATCAAGATGTTCATTGCAGGACCTGCCGTGTCTTTAAATGGATCTCCCACAGTATCACCAACAACCCCCGCATGATGAGCTAAACTTCCCTTGCCACCATGCTCACCAGATTCGATGTATTTTTTAGCATTATCCCAAGCGCCCCCTGCATTTGACATCATGATTGCCAAAAGGACTCCGGTGGTGATGGTTCCAGCCATTAAACCACCAAGTGTTTCAACACCAAATAATAGACCGACTGCTAACGGAATTGAAACAGAAAGGACACCAGGCAATATCATTTCTTTTAAAGCTGCATTGGTGGAGATGGCAACGCATTTTTCATATTCAGGTGTTGCAGTTCCATCCATTATACCTTCAATTTCTGCAAATTGTCGTCGAACTTCAATGACCATATCATTAGCAGCTTTACTAACAGATTTCAATGTTAAAGCACTAAACATAAACGGAAGCATACCACCAATCAATAAACCAATTAAGCTAAGTGGATTGAGTAGATTAATGCTGCTAAGTGACACAGCTTCAGCATAGGATGCAAATAGTGCGAGTGAAGTGAGTGCTGCAGAACCAATAGCGAATCCTTTACCAATTGCTGCAGTGGTGTTTCCAACAGCATCTAATTTATCGGTGATCTCACGAACAGACTCGGGTAGTTTAGACATTTGAGCAATACCACCTGCATTATCTGCAATCGGACCATAGGCATCAATGGATACTGTAATGCCTGTTGTTGATAGCATGCCAACAGCAGCAAGAGCAATGCCATATAACCCCATGGTGGCGTTGGTTGCTCCACCCATTGAAAAATATGAAACAATAATGCCAACTACAATGTATAACGTGGGTGGCATTGTAGAAAACATCCCTTCACCTAGGCCAGCAATAATATTAGTAGCAGAGCCAGACTTCGATTCGAATGCAATGCGTTTAACTCGTGAAAATTCAGCTGAGGTGAATATTTCTGTGGTAATACCAATAAGAACTCCAACAGCAAGACCACATGCAACTGGAACAAAAGCTCTAAAATCGCCAAAAACAAAATCACTTAAAATCCAAGTGGATATCAACACAAGAATACCGGCAGTGTAAGTCCCAAGGTTCAGTGATTTTTGAGCGTTTTCATGATTACTAAATCCAACGATGATAATCCCAACAATTGAGGAAATAATACCGATTGCTGCAAGTGCTAAAGGAAAAAGTGCGCCATTTAATCCGAGTACAATGGTACCTAGCGTTATTGCTGAAATGATTGAACCGACATAAGATTCAAATAAATCAGCTCCCATACCTGCAACGTCACCAACATTATCACCAACATTATCGGCAATGACAGCTGGATTACGTGGATCATCTTCTGGGATACCAGCTTCAATTTTACCGACAAGATCAGCGCCAACATCTGCTGCTTTGGTGTAGATACCACCACCTACACGAGCAAATAAGGCAATTGAAGAAGCTCCTAGTCCAAATCCCGTCATATTGAGAATTTCACCACTAAAGAAAATAAGTAACATACCAATTCCAATTATACCTAACCCAACCACAGACATACCCATGACAGCGCCGCCAGAGAAAGCTATTTTTAGAGCTTCTTTTTGATTGGTTCGTGCTGCTTGTGCAGTTTTTACATTTGCTCTAGTAGCAATATTCATTCCAAAAAAACCAGCTAATATCGAAAAAATTGCTCCTAAAACAAATGCAAAAGCAGTTTGAAAATTGATGGTGAAGAGTAAGATGATAGATACGAATACGATGAACACACTTAAATACTTATACTTTCTTTTAAGGAATGCCATTGCACCTTTTTGAATATAACCAGCAATTTCTTGCATTTTTTGATTGCCTTGTTCAGCTTTATAAATGATGTAGCTTAAGTATAAGGCAAAAAAGAGTGCGATAAATCCAACAACAACAATTGCAAAAATCACCCCATCCATGATTATCCCTCATTTCAATTGATTTGTTAAAATTTAATGCTTCATAACTTTCTACTTCTATTTTAGCATTATTATTTTATAACTTGCTATAGAAG
>CAYGIY010000067.1:6228-7593 GCA_964350055.1 uncultured Erysipelothrix sp. | reverse complement strand
GGCAATCCCCCCATGATTGCCCACTTACAATATACACCAATCATAATAAAAAAATGTTGGTTTTTATCATTATTTATCGATTATTCGATAAAGACAAGACTCTGAGTAAACATATTCTCTATCGTGGTTATTTTTTTACACATCATCTTCTGATTCTTCAATTTCAAATGGTATTGTCGTTTCTAAAGACTCAACATCTTTGAGCTTACGTTGAATGACACGCGTTCTTGTATTTGCTTTATCAATCACATTTGTTGCTTCTTGCAGTTTTTTCTTTGTACGATCCAGTATTCCACCAAATTGACTAAACTCATTTTTAATAGAACCCAATAATTGCCACACTTCACTACTTCGCTTTTCAATAGCAAGCGTCTTAAATCCCATTTGTAAGCTACTTAAAAACGCCACTAAATTTGATGGTCCGACAATCGTAATCTTTAGATCTCGTTGCAATTGCTCAAAAAGTCCGTTAATTCTTAGAATTTCAGCATACAATCCTTCCGTAGGAACAAACATTATAGCAAAATCTGTCGTGATTGGCGGATTGATGTACTTACTATGGATGTCTTTTGCATTCTTTTTGACCGCTGTCTCAAATGCTTTGACTGCTTGATCAATTGATGTATTATTCTCATATGCATCAAGCAAGCGCTGATAATCTTCAATTGGAAACTTGGAGTCTATTGGTAATAACAAAGGTTGATCATCATCACTTTGTCCTGGTAATTTGATGGCAAATTCAACACGATCAGCCGTATTATTGACACTTGCATTTTCAATGTATTGATTGTTTGTTAAGACTTGTTCCAAAATATTTTTAAGCTGAATTTCTCCTAAGTTTCCTCTAGTTTTAACATTCATGAGTACTTTCTTTAAGTCTCCAACACCTGTAGCCAGTGTTTGCATTTCTCCTAAGCCTTGCTGAACTTTGTCAAGACGTTCACTGATAAGTTTGAATGATTCATTAAAACGCTTTTCAACTGAAGCTTGAAGTTTCTCATCGACCGTCATTCTCATTTCTTCTAAGCGCTGGTTATTATCCTTTTGGATAGAATTAAGTTGTTTTTCAACTTGTGTTCTTACTTGATCTAAAGATTGAATCAATATGCTATTTAGTCGATCAAACTTCTCTGATTGCAATTGATTCAATTCTTGGATACTACGTTGAACAACCATTTGAAAATTATTTAACGAATTTGTTATTTCAAGGCGATTGTCTTTTAATGCTGAAGTAAATTCAACACGGTTTTCTCTAAATGATTTTTCTAATGTTTGATTCAGTTCCTTTACAATAGATTTTAAATCATCAATTTGATCCAACTGTTTCATAGTTTGTTTTTGGTCTTGTAGTGATTTAAATACGAA
>CAYGIY010000067.1:0-6218 GCA_964350055.1 uncultured Erysipelothrix sp. | reverse complement strand
CTCATTGAATGATTGATAAAATCAGATAAAATTTGTCGTTCATAATTAATCCTCTTTCATTTAATTAACTTGATTTACAGTTTTTTCTTGAATAAACAAGGCAAGATTATTGACTACTATGTCAAGACAACGTGTTCTGGCCTCTAATGATGCCCATGCCATGTGTCCTGTTATTGTGGTGTGTGGATGAATAATGATAGGATCATTTAATTGCGGTGGTTCTTGTTCCATGACATCTGTGGCATACCAAGATATTTTATTTTGATTTAGCGCTAATAATAGTGCTTGTCGATCAACTAAATCTGCTCGAGCAGTATTGATGACTACTGCATTAGATTTCATTTTATCAAAAGAATCATCACTGAGTATGTGTTTTGTTTGTTTATTTAATGGCAAATGCAATGTGATGACATCCGATTGCGCATATAGTGTATCAAGTGAAACTTTGTTTCCATGCTCATGTGTTTCAACTTTACCTTTATCATAAATCAATACCCTCATTTCAAAAGCATGTGCAATTTTAGCTACCGCTTTTCCGATATTCCCAAATCCTATAACTCCTATTGTTTTATATGCAACTTCTGTTATTGGAGGTTGGTAAAAACAAAAATCATTACTTTTTGCCCAAGCATTTGCTTTGATTTGTTGATTGTGTACCCCTACTTTTAAATAAACTTCAAAAACAAGTGCAAACACGTGTTGTGCCACAGTCAAAGTGCTATAATTAGGTACATTCGTCACTACTATATTCTTCTTTTTAGCATATTCAACATCGACAACATTGTAGCCACTTGCCATTACACCAATATATCGGCATTTTCTACATTGGTCTAGTTTACTTTGATCAAGCACTGTTTTATTTGTCAATAAAACATCAGCATCACCTGCTCTTTTTTCAAAATCAACATCGCTCGTTTTATCATAAACAAAGACATTGCCTAAATCCTCTAACGGTTTCCAAGAAAGATCACCAGGATTCATTGCATGTCCATCCAATATCACAATTTTCATTATTCTCTCCTTACAATTATCTTTTCTAATCATAGCATATCGTCAAGATTTTGTGATTAAATCATGATAATTATCACAATATTGTGATTTAATTCTCAATATTTACACACTATGTGAAATCGTTTACAATGACGTTACAAGTTAATATTGACACAGAGACACCAGAGAGGTAGATTATTCTATTTTTTGGTGTCTTTTTTATAATAAGGAGGAAAACATATGTATGACATCATCATCATTGGTGCTGGGGTCGTCGGTGGTTTACTTGCCCATCGATTGTCAAAGTATGATTTGAAGGTTGCTGTGTTGGAAAAAGATAACGATGTAGCCAACGAAGCAACAAGCGCAAATAGTGCAATCATTCACTCAGGACATGACCCAAAAACTGGCACGCTTAAGGCCAAACTTAACTTAAGAGGAAATGCGCTTTATGAAGATTTATGTAAAGAACTGAAAGTTGATTTCCATCGCAATGGCGCATTTGTAGTTGCTTGTAGTGAAGAAGAACTCGATAAACTAAATCAACTTTATCAACAAGCCATGGATCGCAATGTTCCTGTACGCATGATTGATCGTGAAGAGGCAATACGTTTAGAACCAAATCTAAGCGACAATGTCATCAAAGCAATTGATTTACCATCAACAGGATTGGTATCACCTTGGGAAGTAACAATTGCAGCAATAGAAGATGCCGTTAATAATGGTGTAGATCTTTACTTAAGCAGTAAAGTCGTTGCTATTTCTAAAAAAGATGGATATTTTGACATCACAACAAATCAGGGTATTCATCAAGCTTCAATCATTATTAATAGTGCTGGACTATACGCCGATGATATTTATCATATGGTATCTAATCAAGCTGCATACAGTGTCAAACCTCGTCGTGGGGAGTATTATGTACTTGACCGTGCAGAGCGACCAGTTGTTAAACGCACTATCTATCCATTACCTTCTGATAAAGGTAAAGGTGTGCTTGTGGTTCCAACAATCCATAATAACATTCTTTTAGGACCTAACTCAGATTTTATTAGCGATAAAGAAGGTAAAGATAATACAGCAGAAGCATTAGCTTATATCAAACGTGAAGTATCAAAAACTGTAAAAAATATTCCTATGCATACTGTCATTCGTACATATGTTGGATTACGTGCTACGCCTGAAGATCATGATTTTATCATTGAAGAGTCAAAAGATGTTCCAGGTTTCATTAATTTAATCGGTATCGAATCTCCTGGTCTTGCAAGTGCACCAGCCATAAGTGAATATGTAGTTGAAAAGCTGATTAGCAAAATTCGCCCAATCAAAGAAAAAACAACACCCCGTGTTGAACGTCGTCCATGGGTTATTCTTAATCGTCTTACAATTGCTGAAAAACAAAAATGGTTTGAAAAAGACAATAAGTTTGGACAAATGGTCTGCCGTTGTGAATTAGTAAGTGAAGGCGAAATCGTTGATGTAATTCACCGCAATGTTGGAGCAAAAACTATCAAAGCAGTGAAACGTCGTGTTCGCGCAGGCGCAGGACGTTGTCAAGGTGGATTCTGTGAACCACGTGTCATCAATATTTTAGCAAGAGAATTAAACATTTCACCAACAGAAGTATTATTGGATGCTGATGATTCCAAAATTTTGGTTGGAAAGACAAAGGAGTAAGCACATGAAACATTACGATCTAGTAATCATCGGTGGTGGCAGTGCTGGACTTGCAGCTGCTGTCAGCGCACATGAACAAGGAATTGAAGATATTTTAATTTTGGAAAGAGATAAAGAATTAGGAGGCATTTTAAATCAATGCATCCATAATGGGTTTGGACTTCATACATTCAAAGAAGAATTATCAGGACCAACCTACGCTGAACGTTTTATTGATTTAGTCAATGAAAACCGTATTACATATCGTTTAAACAGCATGGTTATCCATTTGAACAATGATAAAATACTAGAATATGTTAATCCAGAAGAAGGTTATGTCCAAGTTAAAGCGGGTTCCATCGTATTAGCTATGGGATGTCGCGAAAGAACACGTGGTGCCATTGCAGTACCAGGATATCGACCAAGTGGTGTTTGGAGTGCTGGTACAGCACAACGTTATTTAAACATGGAAGGTTTTATGGTAGGTAAGAAGATATTTATCCTTGGTAGTGGTGATATCGGGCTAATCATGGCACGTCGATTGACACTAGAAGGAGCACAAGTTATGGGTGTAGCAGAGATTATGCCTCACTCCAATGGACTTGCTCGTAATATCAAACAATGTTTAATTGATTTTGATATTCCACTATTCTTAAGCCACACCATCACCCGAATTGAAGGACTTGATCGTGTCAGTGGTGTTACGATTGCTCAGGTTGATGAAAAATTCCAACCGATTGCAGGAACAGAAAAATCGTTTGATGTTGATACTGTTTTGTTCTCGATTGGTTTGATTCCTGAAAACGCCCTATCAGAAGAAGCAGAAATCGATATGGATCCAAAAACAAGAGGACCAAAAGTAGATGAGTCTTACCAAACAAATTTACCAGGTGTGTTTGCATGTGGAAATGTATTGCATGTTCATGACTTAGTTGATTTTGTCAGTGATGAAGGAAAAAAAGCAGGTATTGCAGCAGCAAAATTCATTAAAGAAGATCTTGTTTCTGGCAAATCATTCTTGACAGAAGCTGCAAATGGAATTGGATATATTGTTCCGCAAATCATTCATCCTGATAATGTCGAGACTAAAATTGAACTCATGTTCAGAGTTAAAAACACACATAGAGATGTTAATTTAGTCATCAAAAAAGATGGCAAAGAATTTAGACGCTTAAAGAAGAGGCATATGGCACCTGCTGAAATGGAGAAACTTGTCCTTAGAAAAGTTGACATCGAGGATATCACACAATCCCTCAGCATCGAAGTTATGGAGGAAACTGCATGAAAAAAGAAGAAATGATCTGTATTGTCTGTCCGATTGGTTGTCATCTTGAGATTGAAATGGATGATGATGACAATATTCTTGAGATAACCGGAAACCAGTGCCCTCGCGGTGACACTTATGCGCGAAAAGAGTTAACTAATCCTACGCGTATGCTTACAAGTACCGTTAAAATTATTGGTGCGATGTATGAACGTATACCCGTAATTACATCACAAGATATTCCAAAGGGGAAAATGTTTGATGTGATGAAAGAAATCGCAAAAGTTACTGTAGAAGCCCCAGTTGTTAACAAACAAGTCATTATTGAAAATGTTTGTGAGTTAGGAGTTGATATCATTGCCTCACGTTCTATGGCCAAGGTCAACTAACGAAGACTTTCTATCAGTAATCAAAGGAGAATGGACTATGAGCAATAACGCTGTTTCATTACTTGTTGTTGATGATGATATTCGTATTTGTGAACAACTACTAGAACACCTTGAATATCATGAAGCAATCAAGTCAATAGAAATCGCTCATGATGGACTCGATGGCTTACGTAAGCTACGTAATAACAAACCAGATGTCATTTTATTAGATTTAATTATGCCTCACATAGATGGGTTGGGTTTTTTAGAACAAGCAATCAAAGAAGGTTTGCTAGAGAACACAAAAATCATCGTAGCAAGTGAACTCAGCCAAGATAGCATAGTACAATATGCGATTCAGCTTGGAGCTAGTTTCTACATGCTGAAGCCTTATGATATCGAATCTCTGATTGACCGCATTCTGGTAATTGTTAATGATCCAAACCTCAACAAAAATGGTTCTATCATCGACTCAAGTGGTCTTAACGCTTACATTGTCAAATACTTGATTGACAGTGGTATTCCCGTCCACACTCTTGGTTATAAATACTTCTATTTTGCTTTACAGTATTTACTAAAACAAGACAATGATGTGTTCTCTATTACTAAATCAATATACCCACTTGTTGCAACATCCTTTAAAACTTCAAGTGCAAATGTTGATAAGGCAATGAGACATTCTCTGTCATTGGCATTCAATCAAAATAATGATAGCTTGAAGTCTTTCTTAGAAGCCATGAATTATAAAGATCCTAATAAGAAGCCTTCTAATTCAGAATACATCAATCTGATCCTAGAAAAAATCAAGCATTCATATTAAAAAGTGTATCAATGTACTGACCCCAAAAATTTGGACGGTCTAAACCAAATCTTAAGAAAGGATTGGATTCTGTAGTGTACAGGACACAGTCCTTTTTATTTGCATAAAAAAAGATAGTCGATTATTTTGACTATCTTTTCTATGTTAAATTGATTACTCAGGCTTGAAAGTTTGAGTTGCTTTTACAGCATCTTGCCAGCCTTTGTATAGTTTCTCACGAGTATCAGCTGCTAGTTCTGGTTCGAAGCGTCTGTCAAGTTTCCAGTTATTGGTAACATCGTCAGTACTTGTCCAATATCCAACTGCTAATCCTGATAAGAATGCTGCACCTAGAGCTGTTGTTTCTTGAACAACTGGACGCTCAACAGGTACACCTAAGATATCACTTTGGAATTGCATTAAGAAGTTATTCTTAACAGCACCACCGTCTACTTTTAGAGCAGCAAGGTTAATTCCAGAGTCGATTTGCATTGCTTGTAGAACGTCGCGTGTTTGATATGCGATTGATTCTAATGCAGCGCGTGTTAAATGAGCTTTTGTTGTACCTCTAGTTAATCCTAAGATAGCACCGCGAGCTTTGTCATCCCAGTATGGAGCACCTAAACCTACAAATGCAGGTACAAAGTATACACCATCTGTTGAATCAACTTTAGTTGCTAATTCTTCTGATTCTGGAGCTGAATGAACAAGATTTAGTCCATCACGTAACCATTGAACAACAGCACCAGTAATGAAGATTGATCCTTCAAGTGCGTAGTCAACTTTTCCGTCTAAGCCCCAAGCTAATGTGGTCAAAAGACCGTTTTTGCTAGGAATACCTTTGTCCCCAGTATTCATAAGCATGAATGAACCGGTTCCATAAGTATTTTTAGCCATACCAGGTTTGAAGCAAGCTTGTCCAAATAGAGCAGCTTGTTGGTCCCCTGCGATACCAGCAATAGGAACTTCTTGACCAAAGAAATGGTAAGAAATTGTTTTACCATAAACATAACTTGATGGTAATACTTCTGGTAACATATTTGTAGGAACATTTAGGATTTCAAGAAGTTCTTCATCCCATTTTAGATCATAAATATTATACATTAGTGTACGAGAAGCATTTGAGTAGTCTGTTACGTGAGCA
>CAYGIY010000066.1:0-7604 GCA_964350055.1 uncultured Erysipelothrix sp. | reverse complement strand
ATAATGTATTTATATCGAGGTGTTACTCGAGTATTTTTAAAAATGCAGTTGTATGTGTGGTTTTATTGTATGTGATTTATGGGCAAAGCTTTTCCAAAAGAATTCTCGATTAATAAAATGCTCGCACAAAAATCATCTCAACAAATAGCAATGGATAATGAATAGGTATGATTTAAAAAAAATTGAAAATAAGCAAACAGGAAATGAATAAAAAAAGCACCCGATTCTCCTGGTACACTCCCCATTGAATCACGTGCTTCTACTTGTATTAAACACCAACTAAAAATTCATTCTTTGTTAACTACCACTAGGTTCTTTAAGAACAAAGGTTAACCTTGTTCCTGAAATCAAACGAACAGAATTAACAGGAATACCGTTTACTAAAATTTCACTTACGGTCCAATTAGCACCGGCATTGGAAGGACTATATCGTAAATCAAAGTATTGTCCTTCAGGGAATACTGCAACATTTCCAACCTCAGATCTTGTTCTATTGTTATTGATTAAGGGTGTAAGATCAACGGTTTTGTCAACATAATAGGAAACATTGAATGTTCCTGATTGTAGTTCACTCAACGGTTTATTTCTAAGGGAAATGCTTGACCCGTTAAATGTGACAGAGTTGATGCGTCCAATTTGATTGCTGTTATTTGGAATAAGTTCTTGATAAGTTACATTGGTAATGTTGTAGGTGGATGCCCATGATTGAAACTCAGAAAGTGTTTGAAAATTTGGAACTAAAACGGATGCTGTTGTGTGATCAATCGTTTGACATACTTGATTTGATCGTGAATCAAGATGATATTCATAGGCATAAAATCCACATACTTCAATATTTGTTGTTAATTGTCCATCGAAGGTTATTGTAATGTCGTTTGATGATGATACTTCAACATACCGGTTGTTGTTGACATTGACTGTGGCAACATATTGAATAGGTCCGTAAATCCATGAAGGATGGAATAAGCGAACACCAGTATGTGACTCAACGCGTCCACCTGCTTGAATTTCCATTTGGAGCGTTGAACTAGCCACTTGCATTTGTTCAGGTGATGGATAGCTGGTCATTGAAACATTGACGGTATTGGTGTTACCTGATACAGATAATGTTGCTTCCATATTATTGAGCTGATCGGGATCTGGAACGGTGAGTTGTGTTAAATTAGCAAACTCACGTTTAATCATACCGGAGGTGATCAAGTTTTCATTCATACCTTCAATCACATTGGCATATGGGAATGTCCCTAATATATGAGTGATATCCACAACACCACTTGGTCGTGGTATTGCAGTAAATGGACTGCTTGCAATCTTATCTTGCTTATCTAATAATATTTTCATGATATTTCCGCGTAGATTTCGATTGGCAATATTACTTGTTAGCCATGTGCCTTCACCGGCTTCAGCACGGTCAAAGCCAATCCATACGACATTGATGTATTTACTTGTACCACCAACAATCCAGTATTCTTTGGCTGCACCTTCAGGTATTCCCCAACGAACACCATCTGTTCCCCAGTCGGTTGTTCCTGTTTTAGCATAAACAGGATAACTCCGATTTAGCATACCCATATAGTTTGCATAACCACCACTTACAGCGCGTTCCATTTGATGGGATGATAAATAGGCAGCTTCAGATGATAATGCACGTGTGGATGCGTAACTAGGGACAACCGGCTCTGTACCGTCTTTAAATTCAATGCGTGCGACGGTATGAGGTTGAATGTAAACACCTTGATTTAGAAGCATACCAAATGCACCAGACATTTCTAGTACAGAAGCCTCAAAGCTACCAAGAGCGTAACTTAAATTGAAACTACTAGTCGTCATTCTAGGAAAGCCTGCCGAATTCATGTATTCGACAACACGAGATACACCAATTGTATCCACGACATCTTGTAAAATCTTAACAGCTGGAATATTTCTTGACTGTGCTAGTGCAACTTCTAAGGTAATATCGCCCGCGTATCGGCGATCAAAGTTACGAATGATGGTGTTACTGCCACGATAGATGATTGGTTCATCACGTATGACGTGGGAAGTCGAATAGCCTAAATATTCAAATGCCAATGCATAGGATAATACAGGTTTTATTGCAGATCCCATTTGATTGAATGATTGTGTGGCTCGATTTAAAACACGTTGGCCAGTGTAATTGCGTCCACCACTGATGGCAATAATCTGACCAGTGGAATGATCCATGCTCATGGATGCCATTTGTATTAGGTCATGTCCAAATTCGACATTGGTTTCTTCATTAGCAATGGCTTCTGTGGTTTCTTGCATTTCACGATTCATGTGCGTATAAATGGTCATAGGTACTATATAAGGGTCTTTACCTGTTAATTTAATGACTTCTTCTACAACCACATCAATATAGCTTTGATAAGGAATTGCTTCCCCTAAGTTTCTTTGATTACCAATGAGTAAATCTTCTAGTTTAATAGACTTTGCTTGGCGTGCTTCTTCTGTTGTGATGTATCCATGACGAACCATTAAATCCAACACAACATTACGACGACGTGTTCCAGATTCTAAACTACGATATGGGTTATTTAAATTAGGTGCATTAATGACACCTGCTAAAAAGGCAGACTCTGATAAAGTCAATTCTTCAACTTCTTTACCAAAATAATAAAGTGAAGCATTTTGAATTCCTAATGAATTTGGAACGCCATAGTTGACTTTGTTGACATAGAGTTCAAGAATTCTTTTTTTACTGAGACTATTTTCTAGTTCAATGGCTAAGGCAATTTCTTGGAATTTCCGATCAATTGTACGGGCAGCTAATGTTTCCTCAGTTACAAAATAGGTATTTTTTACAAGCTGCATCGTAAATGTTGAACCACCTTGACCAAATGATCCTGATTGTAAATTTTCAATTAGGGCTTTTGTAAAACGTGGCAAATCAAATCCATTATGGATAAAGAAACGCGAGTCTTCGACCGCAACAAAAGCATCAATCAATGATTGTGGCATTTGTTCATAGGTGATATTCTCCCGTAAGTGAAATCCTATATCTGCAATTAATTCACCATCAGCATCGTATATTTTAGTGGAATCTGGACTGATAAAATCATCCACATTCAAAGTTGGTGTTTCTACTAAAATATCAGTGATGATTAAAGATGCAACAGCTGTACCTGCTAAACCAATCACAACAAATGCACTGACAACGATACTAAGTACTGTAACAACCATGCCTTTGCGTTTTGTGCCGTTAGGTTTTGAGGCTTTATTTCGTTTTGGTAATTTGAAACCTTTCATAAGTCACTCCTTGTTTTTAGTGCCTGTTCAATGATTGGTAAATAATCAACAGGTGGTGTTAGTGAGTAAGAAATCAAGACAGCATGCTCTTGAAAGTACGAGCGTGGAATTGATTTTCGTTGATTGTTTTGTAAAAACGACGCCAACTGCTGATAAAACAGAAGGTAAGTCTCATTATACCTTGAAAATCGAATAATGAGAAATGCAATCGCACCGTGATTAGAAACATCTTTTAAATGTTCAAGTTGATGCTGGTGGATGTAATTAAGCGAAAACAATGAAACATGGTTTGTTTCTTTAGCTTCAAAATCTAAAGCAAAACCTTTGTATACGCCATTATAATCGGTTGTTGAAGGTTTCTTGTAATAGGCTTCAACAATTTTCGCTTTATTTCTGGCAGGGTAGTTTACGGAAACTACTTGAACGGGAGTTGGTTTTTTATGGATATTAGCCAACCCATACGTAAGATAATAGGTGTTTGTTTGATTAATATCTTCTTCTAAAGACATACCTAATTTACCATTAAAATTAGTTTGCTTTAAAGGTGTAGTTTTCTTAGTAGGATACTTAATCATGTTATCACCGGTATCATTATAACGAATTTTTATAAAATATACTACTTATAGAATGTTTGATATCTTGCAATTGTTGATTAACTTTGCGACAATATATCGAGAAGGTGATGCCATGAACATAAAAACAAAACACAATCCCTCATCTATTGTCAATAAAGCCTTTCATGTTGACTTTAAAGGATACTCACCATTAGAAGTTGATACATTTTTAGATGAGATAGTGACCGATTATGTCTATTTACTTGAAGTAATCCAGCAACAAGATCAAACAATTCAACAATTAGAAGCAAGCAATGACAAATACAAAGAGAAACTGCTACAATATGAAGGGGCACTTCAAGCGTATAAAGAGACACCTTCAAATAGTGATCTTCTTAAGCGTCTTGCTCGATTAGAAGCGTTGATTGATCAGAAAGACTGACATCTGGACAACCGCTGCAAAAGTAGAGGAAAGTCCATGCTCGCACCATCTGCGATGATGGTAGTGTTTGTGCTAAATGAAACCATAAATTTAGGCAGTTTTCTGACGGCTGATAAAGTCCTAAGGCTTTGGCTATGGATGGCGTCTTTAAAAGTGCCACAGTGACGATGTTATCGGAAACGGTAAACGTGGAACGGGTAAACCCCACAAGCGAGAAACCCAAATTTGGTAGGGGAACTTTGAATTTCGAATTGAAGAAAAACAAAGACACACAATGTGTGTAGATAAATGGTTGTCGCCGATGTCAATCGGTACAGAACATGGCTTATAGGATGTCAGTCTTATTGATTGAATAAATGGGGACTTTTTTGAAGTCTCCTTTGTTTGTAAAGCGTAGTTTTTCATGCTAAAATTAACTGTTGATAGGAGTCACATACATTGGAACAAATTGGACAAATCTTAAAACAACAACGTGAAGAGCTTGGTTTCTCGATAGAGGACATGAGCCGTAAAACGAAAATTTCAGCAAATCAATTGAGAGAACTCGAAAATGGAAATATCGACTATTTTCATCATGACATCACATACTTACCTTTTATGGTCAAGAGTTATGCGCAAGCATTATATCTGAACTATGATGAAATGCGTGATGTCATTGAAAACCGTGTTGCTAATTATCATCAAACAGTTAAAATTAAAAAAATAAAAGAGAACGAAGCTATTGAACGTTCTGTTGCTGAAAAAGTGAGTAAAGTCTCAAAATCAAAACGCAATATGAATGTAAAAAAACAAAGCAAAAGACCGGAATTCTCTCAGATATCACTTATTTTCATTGTACTTGTGATCATTTCGAGTTTGCTGTTTATGTTTGTCACAGTGGTATTACCCATGATTAATCGTGATGATGTACCAGAACAAGAAAATCCAATCATCAATCTTCCAGAAAATCCGATTGAAGACCCCTCAGATCCAGATGATGATCCTGATGATGATCTTCCCATCGAATCCATTATTTCAATCCAACAAATATCAGCTACTGAGTATGGGATTATCGATTTTTATGAAGATGAACAAGTGAAAATATCACTCAATTTTAATACCCAAACATGGGTGCGTGTTTACATGGATGATGTTTCAACAGACAATCCACAATCACGCATATATCAACCTAATGAAAGCATTGACATCATCACAACAGCAAAAGACGCACACAAAGTGTCGTTTCATGTTGGTGTTGTGCGGTCTAATGAATTTACAGTTAACGATGAGACGGTGACACTAGATCCGTCTATTTCAAATGTGAATTATGGCATTCGAATTCACTTTATCTTTGTAGGAGAGTAACATATGAACATCCCGAATAAATTATCAATTTTACGTATTTCTTTAATTCCAGTGATTGTATTGATTGTCATATTTCCTTATGCACAATTTGATATCTCAGTTCCAATCTTTTATTTTGACTATGTCTCATTATCTTTGACAAACATTCTTGTTTTAATCTTATTTTCGATTGGATCATTCACTGACTTTCTTGATGGCTATATTGCACGCAAGCATAATTTAATCACAACTTTCGGGAAATTTATCGATCCGATTGCCGATAAAATGTTAACGACCACGATGTTTATTATTTTTGCTGCTCAAGGGATTATTCCTATGGTTGCTGTGTTAATTATGGTGTGGCGAGACATTATCGTGGATGGGATTCGCATGGTAGCTTCAAGTGAGGGCCAGGTGATTGCCGCAGGTTATCTAGGGAAGATAAAAACAGTGGCTCAAATTTCTACGATTATTATCATATTATTGAATAACTTACCATTTGAACTCGTCAGCTTTCCAATGGCAGATTTCTTGTTATGGTTTTCTGTGAGTATATCTTTTATTAGCGGGATGTCTTATTTCTTACAAAGCCGCTCATTCTTATTTAGAACCAAATGAAACCTGTATTTTTTGATTTGATGATTCAAAAACATTTAACACTATCTAGTGTTGAAAGTGTGACGGGTGGTTTGTTTGCATACACAATTACCAAACATCCAAAAGCAAGTCAGTTTTATATTGGCGGGCATGTCGTATATAATGATAATGCTAAATGTCATTTAGCTGATATTAACCTTGATCTATTGCACCAATTTTCTGCAATTTCTAAGGAAGTAGCCATAGAACTTGCAAACCATACTTTGAAACAAACAAATAGTGATTTATGTATTGCATTAGTTGGTAATGCAGGACCAACGGCTCAAGATAATCAACCAATCGGACTGATGATTATGGCAATTGTAAGCAAAGATGATATGATGGTGTATCAAGATCATTTAAAAGGGACACGGATAAACAATCAAAAAGAAATCGTGCGCTTAGCGAGCCAGCGCTTATTGGCATTTATAGAAAACACTAGTTCCAAATAGGAGGTACTATGGCGACTCAAAAATCAGATCAATTATTAGATGATACAATTAAGCAAATAGAAAAACAATATGGCAAAGGTGCTATCATGCGCTTGGGTGATCGTGCTCATGTGGATGTGGATGCCATTAGTAGTGGATCGCTTACTATTGATGCTGCACTGGGTGTCGGTGGCTATCCAAAAGGGCGAATCATTGAAGTATTTGGGCCAGAATCAAGTGGAAAAACCACATTAGCATTGCATGCGATTGCGCAAGTTCAAAAGCGTGGTGGTAAAGCAGCTTTTATTGATGCAGAAAATGCGATTGATCCGATGTATGCTCAAAATCTTGGCGTCAATATTGAAGATTTAATTCTTTCTCAACCAGATAGTGGTGAACAAGCATTGGAAATCACAGAATTACTCATCAAAAGTGAAGCATTTGACTTAATTGTCATTGACTCAGTTGCTGCACTTGTCCCAATGGCTGAATTGGCTGGTGAAATGGGAGATTCTCAAGTTGGGCTTCAAGCTCGTTTAATGTCTAAAGCGATGCGCAAGCTCTCTGGTGTCATGAATCGAAGCTTAACCACTGTCATTTTTATTAATCAATTACGAGAAAAAGTTGGCATTATGTTTGGTAATCCAGAAGTCACACCAGGTGGTCGTGCTTTAAAGTTCTATAGTTCCATTCGAATTGATGTTAGAAGGGGCGAAGCCATTAAACAAGGCACTGAACTTCTTGGTAACAAAGTCAATGTAAAAGTAGTTAAAAATAAAGTGGCACCACCATTTAAAGTCGCAACTGTTGAAATACTTTATGGTGAAGGTATCTCAAAAACGGGAGAACTCATTGATTTAGGTGTTGAATATGATGTGCTTAATAAAAGTGGTGCGTGGTACGCATAGAAAGATGAGAAAATTGGTCAAGGTAGAGAAGCTGTTAGGTCTT
>CAYGIY010000065.1:0-7740 GCA_964350055.1 uncultured Erysipelothrix sp. | reverse complement strand
CTTTAGCTTAGTATAATGCTTTTATCATTTGATATTCAAATCAAATAGGAGGAAACTTATGAAGAAAGTTTTAGGGATCATTTTAAGTTTATTATTAGTGTTTATTACTCCCGTCTACGCTCTAGATGAAGAACCAACAATGGATATTGTTGCAACAGCCATTGATAATGGCAGTTTTACGGTTCTTGTCGCAGCACTCCAAGAAGCTGAACTTGTAACAGCACTACAAGGTGAAGGACCATTTACGGTTTTTGCACCAACCGATGCTGCCTTTGAGGCACTATTAGAGGAGTTAGATATTTCTGCAGCGCAACTATTAGCGCAACCTGCTTTAGCAGATATCTTGTTGTATCATGTTATTTCTGGTCAAGTTTTAAGTACAGATTTACCAGGCTTAGTAGATGAGAATAACACTGTCGTTGTTGAAACTTTATTTGAAGGAAATAGTATCACAATCGATACCACCGATGGTGTTATGGTAAATGATGCCGAAGTCATTATTCCAGATGTTCTTGCTACTAACGGCGTCATTCACGTTATTGACAAAGTTCTTATTCCAGAAGGTTTTGTTTTAGTTGATATTTTTGAGACCGTTGTTGATATCGCTTTATCTAGTCCTGACTTTAGCATTCTTGTTGCAGCACTACAAGAAGCTGATTTAGTGAGTGCTTTACAAGGCGATGGACCTTTCACCGTCTTTGCTCCAACAAATGCAGCATTTGAAGCGTTATTAACTGCATTGGATATTACTGCTGCTGAATTATTAGCGCAACCTGATTTAGCAAAAGTGTTATTGTATCACGTGGTCTCTGGCAAAGTATTTGCAGAAGACATCACAGATGGTATGGTCGCTGAAACACTTAATGAAGGTCAAAGTTTAACATTCACATTAGGATCTGTATTTATTAATGATGATACCACAGTTACAACAGCAGATTTAGAAGCACTTAATGGTGTTGTGCATGTGATTGATTCAGTATTAATTCCAGCAAATTTCACATTAGTACTTGATGAAGATGTTGATGATGACGATGAAGAGATGGTAACCTATGAAACGGTTGTCGATATCGCATTATCAAGTCCTGATTTTAGTATTTTGGTTGCAGCACTACAAAAAGCTGGTTTAGTTGATGCCTTATTAGGCGATGGACCTTTCACTGTCTTTGCTCCTACAAATGTAGCATTTGAAACACTTTTAGCTCAACTAGGTATTACAGCAGAAGAACTTCTTGAAAGTGAAGATTTATCTAAAGTATTGCTATACCACGTGATTTCTGGCAAAGTATTCTCAACCGATATTACTGATGGTTTAGAAGCGCCAACATTAAATGATGGTTTGACACTCGTGTTCACATTAGGATCAGTCATCATCAATGGTGATGTCAATGTGGTAACAGCCGATATTGAAGCTGGTAATGGTGTTGTTCATGTCATCGATGCTGTACTAGTTCCATCAAACTTTGCACTAGATAGTGCAGAGGAAGAGACAATGATTCCAGATACAAGTGATGTAAGTAATCTAGGTTGGATTATCTTGCTTGTTACATTAGGTCTTGGATTAGTTGTCGTAAGCTATTCAACAAAAAAAGAACAAGCAGAATAGTTTTACTAGTAGAATAAACTAAAGGGTCCAAATTGAATTGGACTTTTTTTTATACGTTGAATCCTTGTGATTTTATAACTTTTAATATTTCAGAACGTTTTGGATTTACATTAGAATATTTATTGATGACATAATCAACAAAACGAGTGCATCCATCAACTTCTCTGTTTTGATAATATGTGGATAATGCTTGATCATATTGTTGCAATGCTTCTTTATAGTCTGTCTTTAAAGGGTAGTGATTTTCAAAGACTTTGTTTTTTATTGGGATACGTGGTTTAATCTTTGGATCTTGATCTGGATAACCAATACCCAATCCTAAGATAGGCATGGTTAGTGTTGGTAGCTTCAATAATTCTATGAGTCTTTTTGAATCATTCAATATGCTACCAAAGTAACATGTTCCAAGACCAAGCGCTTCTGCAGCATTTACCATGTTTTGTGCAGCTAAAGCACTATCAAGTGTGCCTTGAAAAAATCGATTCATATCAGCTGTTGCAGGTCGTCTGATTCCTTCTTCTAGCATGATTTGATTGTTGCGATGAGTGTCCACAACAAACACAACAAACATAGGTGATTTCTTTGGGTATTCTTGTTTGCAAATACCTGAAATTTCATCTTTGATTGTTTGATCTGTGATGTGAATCATTGAAAATGACTGCATGTTACTTGATGTGGCTGTTTGATTTGCAACCTCAAACAATACATCAATTACTTCTTGTGGAACTTCTTTGTCTTTAAATGTTCGAATCGTTCTGTGATTTAATTGTGTTTGGATCATTTTTGGTATCGTCATTGTCTTTGCTCCTTTTCACACCCCCATTGTATCACTTAATAAAAAAAACCGCACTTTGGCGTGCGGTTAGTTGCTTATGGTAATACAGAAATTACGGTTGGATAGAATGTTTCTTGGATGTAGTTTTTTACTGTCACAGATGATAAAGCATTGATTAATACTTGTGTTTTCTCACTTGTCTCTTTACCAATTTGTACCACAAGAATATTAGCAAATGTATTGGCAGCGTGAGAATCCTTATCTTCAGTAATAATCACTGTTGATTGGATGTTTGCACCTAGTGCATAGTTACCATTGATAATTGCAAAATCAACATCAACTAGTGTTTGTGCAAGTAGAGCTGCTTCCATTTCGATAAATTCAATGTCATATGGATTATCTTTGATATCAATTGGAGTCACATTTGCTGTTCCATCATCATCAAAAGAAATATACCCATTATCCTCTAGTAAACGTAACGCACGTGCTTCATTGGTTGGATCATTTGGGATGGCAATGGTAACACCACCATTTTCAATATCACTAATACTAGATGATTTCCCAGGATATAATCCTAATGGTTCAAAGTGAATCGCTAATACGGATGCCAATTTTGTATTACGTTCTAAGTTGAATGTTGTAAGATATGGCACATGTTGGAAATAGTTTGCATCTAAATCTCCAACATCCAATGCCGTATTTGGTAATACATAATCGGTAAACTCAACAATGACTAACTCATACCCTTGTGCTTCCACTTCTGCTTTTGCAGCTTCTAGAATGAGCGAATGTGGTGTTGGTGATGCACCAATGGTGATGCGTTTGTCATCTTGATCTTCACTTTTTGAACACGCACCAAGTGAACCTACTAATAATAATGCAATAATTAATTGAACTAATTTTTTCATTTTCTTCTCCTTTATGTACGTCTATGATCTAGACGATTAGCTAGTAAATTAAACACACTTTGAATGACTTGAACCATCAGCACCATAATGATGATGGTGATAAACATGATGTCGGTTTGGTAACGATGCAATCCATAGCGAATTGCAATATCACCTAACCCACCACCTCCAAGAACACCTGCCATGGCTGCATAGCCAATTAAAGTGATCATTGTTAATGAAACAAGTCGTACCAGTGATGGTACTGATTCTACCAAATATACTCTGAATATAATCTGTGTTGGTGTTGCCCCCATGGTTATGGCTGCTTTAATTAATCCATCATCTACTTCAAGTAGTGCTGACTCAACTAGCCTTGCCACAAATGGGATAGCACCAATCACCAGTGCAACAATTGATGCATCAATGCCATAAGCACGACCAACAATCATACGAGTAATTGGAAACAAAGCAATAATCAATATAATAAATGGTACCGATCGAACAACGTTTATCACCGATCCTAGAATTCTCTCTCCTAAAACAAATGGGACGATGCCATCCTTTTTCCAAATGGTCAATAAAATTCCCAACGGTAAACCACCGAGTATCGAAAAGAATGTTGACATGGTTACAATATACACTGTATCGATTGATCCTTTAATTAATAAGTCTGTCATAATGTCCCCTCTAAATAACTAAGTAGTAGCTTTGTACTTGGATGCTTTGGATGATTAAATACGTCTTTTACTAGTCCATCTTCTACAAAATGACCATCATCCATGACAATGACTCGTTCACAGATTGATTTAACAACTGACAATTCATGAGTGATGATTAGTATTGTCACATTGGTTTGTTGATGAATCTTAACCAATAAGTCCAAAATCGACTTTGTTGTCACAACATCCAACGCGCTAGTAGGCTCATCACACAACAATAAGGTTGGCTCTGATGCCAATGCACGTGCAATAGCCACACGTTGCTTCTGACCACCAGATAGTTGTGCAGGGTATACATTTGCTTTCCCTTGTAATCCAACAAGTTGTATTAGTTCTTCCACTTTGACTTTGATTTCTTTTTGAGGCAACTTAATAAGTTGTAATGGAAATGCAATGTTGTCGTATACTTTTTTTTGTTCCAACAACTGATATCCCTGAAATACAATACCTAACTGACGTCGCATTCGTAATAAATCCTTGCCTTTTAGTTTAAAGAGATTGACATCATCAAGCCATATCGTGCCAGCATCTGGTTTTTCGATTAAACTTAACTGACGAATAAGGGTTGACTTGCCAGCACCACTTGAACCGATGATACCAACTAATTCACGTTGTTGAATTACCGCATTAATATTGTTTAGTGCAACGAGTCTTTCATCGTTGCTTTGATAAGATTTTGTTAAGTTTTCAATTTTAATCATCATACCCTCCAAAAAATATAAAAACTCCCGTCCATCAAGGACGAGAGCACTCGTGATACCACCTTAGTTTATCTAATCATCACTGATTAGACCTCTTCAAGTACGCCTATAATTAGGTTATACTCTATCGCTTTAACGGGCGAACACGTCATAGCCTAAAGGATAATTCCTTTCGGTATGCAACTCCAAGACCATTGTTGGGAAGTTTCCATTTACCCTTTCGCATCAACCGGGTTCTCTGTAAAATATTCACTTCTTACTTTTTCTCTTCAATGTATTTCAATTAATTGTAATGTTAACACATTTTTTTTACATGTCAATCATTTTTTATAACATCCCGTAACACTTGATATACCCAATCGATGGAATGTTGATCCACTCGTTCAAGTTTTTTATGAGCATCAAATCCATAAGGACCGATATTAACCATCGAACAATCCAGCTTTGCGGCATTTTGCCATAATTGATCATCAAATTGATGTTGATCTAATAAATACTGCTTCATAGCTATACAATCTTTGCTCATAGGACCTCTAAGAAAACTCAAGTCAGAAATATATGGGTAGTATGGTGCCACTTGTAAGTGATTGATATAGTTTTTTTGTAATGCTTTCATCACAAGCTCAATCCACTGTTGATCATGATGTGTCATCGTGTGTGCAGGATAATATGGGTTAGAAAGATAGATGATAATACAAGGTTGATTAATATTATGTTTATCAATGGCTACTTGAACATTTAGGAAATCATTGACTCTTTCATCTTGATGTAAGTGCTCTAACTTAATATCAAGTTCATCGATTAAAATAACATGTGGTTGATAACTCAGTGGTTTGTATTCTATCTTATTTTGCGTACAATATTTAGCATATCGCTTGTTTAATTGTTTGATTGTTTGACTCATTGCGTGTTCTGCTGCTTTTTTAAATTTCTTCATCCAAACATCGACAGGTGTTTGATACGTTGTCACATTAAAATAAACCCATGATATCTTACTTGTTTGAACTGAATAACCTTTGTCTTGATTTTGCATATGAAGTGAAATCGGAACGGGTGTTGTTCTACTTTGATCATGATCGGTATACTTTGGATTCAAGTTGATTTCACGAACGATTTCTGAAATCAAAAAGTTAGCATCCAAACCAGAAAACGGGTCTGATGCATGTGATTCCTTTCCAACAGCAACAAAATTGACAAGTAGTTTACCGACTGTGCCAAAATATACGTATCGATGGGGGTCATCTGGATATTGACTTGTGGTATAGTCAGTATCGATGGCTCCAAGATAATTTAGGTTGAATCTTTCTTTTAGTTTTAGTAACGGTAGTATACTATGTTTCATCCCCAATGATGTACCTTCTTCATCACAAACAAAACAAACAACAAGGTTCTTACCAAACTCTGTTGGATTTTCACTAATCTCTTTGATTAATTCCATCCAAATTGCAACACCGCTTTTCATATCCAGCACACCACGACCAAACAACATATGCTCTTGACTTAAACCTTGGTGCGAGTCTTTATCTTTCAATAGTTCTTGTTTCAATTGATCGACTTGAAAAGCATACGATTTCAGATTTCCAAAATCTGAAACATCAACCGTATCAAAATGGCCTATGCCAATCACGGTATCTATCATTTGATCTAGTTTTATTAATACCATTACATTAAACCTTTTTAGTCGATCATTTAAAATGTCTTCTCTAATCAAAAAATTCTTATTCTTTTTAAAGTAATCCAGTTCACTTAACCACTCAAAAATAAACTGAGCAACATGTTGCTCACCTTCGCTATGTACCACACTTGGAATACTCACCAATTCTTTAGTTAATTGTATAATACGATCTTGTTTGTTCATTTGATTCACCTATCGTTATTATAAACGAATCCTCAGTACCTTTGTAGTTGCACAAGAAAAAAAGATCTTTATCAGATCTTTCTTTCAGGTCTTAGGATTATCGGCCACGATAGAATATTTGAACCCAACGATACTTGCCATCATCACCTTGGGTAATGGCTACACTTATTTCTTTATAGTTACTATTAAGAATATTTGCTCTATGTGAATCTGAATTCATCCATGCTTTAACTACTTGTTCTGGTGTTCTAAATCCAGAAGCTAAGTTTTCACCAATATTTTTGTATTGGAAGTTATTGCCAAATACTGTAAAGAAACGACTACCATCTGGACGAGTATGAGAGAAATGAGTGACAATTTCATTAGCACGGATTTTCGCTCCAGCATCTAATGAACTCCTATAAGTAAGGATTGAAAGTCCTGCTTTTTGTCTTTCAATATTAGTTAAACGTACAATCTCTAATTCCCATGTTGCTGCTGGAGTTTGAGAAACGGTTTGAACTACTTTAACAGGATCTTCCGTTTTTGGTTCTTCAGTTGTTGTTTTAGCTGGTTCTGATTTTACTTCTTCAGTTTTTGGTTCTTCTTTTGGCTCTTCTTTAACAACTGTTGTTGTTTCTGTCTTTATAGCTGGTCTTACTTCGGTTTTTGGTGTAGGAGTAACTGTTTTAACTTCTTCAACTTCTACTTTTACTTCTTCGACTTCTTCTTCAACATCTTGTCTGATTATAAAAGGACTAACAACAAATAGTTCTGGCTCTACATCAAATGCTACATTCGCATCATAAAGCTCAGTATTTGGATCTGTTGTTTCTTCGGTAGTTTGTGGTTGTGGGTTTAATACACTTAGAATACCTATAATTAATAGTGAAACAGTAAGTGTAATAAAAGTATGTTTTAACATATTTTTACTCCTGCCCACTGTTCTTTAACAAAAAAGAACAGTTTCTTTGGGAACTGGCTACCTTCTTTTAGGAAGGCCCTATAGCTTTGCGTCCTACAATTACTTGTAGTTTGCCTTTATCAGCAAAATGTTCTTACCTGATATTGATTTAATTGTTCTTAAAATTGAAAAAAGAACAAAATCTTTGGAAACTGGCTACCTTCCTTTAGGAAGGTCCTATAGCTTTGCGTCCTACAATCACTTGTAGTTTGCCTTTATCAGTAATAAGTTCTTTACTTGATAGAATATAC
>CAYGIY010000064.1:0-7804 GCA_964350055.1 uncultured Erysipelothrix sp. | reverse complement strand
AATTATATCAGGTGATATCATGAAAGATCGTTCTAGAGTCGATGTTGTGTATGCGGTGGCTTTGATGCTTGTATTAGCAGTATCAATGTACTTTTTATTTCGTCAAGAGGAAGATGTTGAATTTCTTTCGTTTGTCGTGGTTTTTATAGCCAATGCTTTTTTAGTATCCTTGTACTTAATCAATGCTTATGAGCTAAAAGGGAAATCATTAATGCTACGTTTTGGCCCCTTAAAGGAAAACATTCCTTATGCAAAGATTCGTGAACTTGAGATTGTTCATAATTACTGGTCCTCTATGGCGCTATCGCGCAAACGCATCAAAATTAGATATCACTATAAAGATTCGTTTTTAACAAACACCTATATTTCGCCACTAAAGTTTGATGAATTCTATCAAGAACTCCATCAACGTTGCAAACATTTAAGCAAATTGGCATGATTTTCACTTTCATATTGCAAGAAAAGTGTAATTTTGCTATTATATGTTGGCAATGTCTACGTAGCTCAGTTGGATAGAGCATACGCCTTCTAAGCGTACGGTCGGGGGTTCGAGTCCCTCCGTGGACGCCATTTGTAAAATAACCCACAGCTGTGGGTTTTTATTTGCGATTTATCTTGTGAGATTGTTGTTTTTTTGATATATTTATGAGGCCAAAAGCATTTTTTTCATGCAAAGAAAGTGAACACTAGAACAGTATGTCAACCTTGTGGACTAAAAATTACACAACGATCACCATGGGTACGATTATTTCTGCTATTGGTGGGGTTGGTTTAAATTTTGCACTTAGCGTGCTTATCTACAATCAAACGCAATCAACGATGCTGTCTGCGCTTTTTTCTGCTGTTATTATGGTTCCTCATATTTTATTGCCATTGTTTATTGGTCCTATCATTGATCGCTTTTCACGTAAGAAAATCATTGTGACATCCGATATGTTAATGGGTGTTCTTTTTCTTTTAATTGCTTATGCAACCAAGGACGGGTATTTTAACTACACGGCATACATGGCACTTGGTTTTATTATTTCATGCAATGGTGTCATTTATGGTATTGCTTATGAATCATTGTTTCCCGAATTAATTCCAGATAAGATGATGCAAAAAGGCTATGCCATTAGTTCGTTGATTTATCCAACGGTCAATACCATCATGTTTCCAATTGCGGCAATCATTTTTGATACGTATGGACCATCTGGTATTTTCTTGATTGAAGGTGTGCTGTTGATTATTGCATCATTTTTTGAAATGAGAATCAATGTCAAGGAGAAACATCTAAGTAACTTATCGTCTCGACCACAGTCTTTGGTGGCGATGATAAAAGAGGGAATAAGTTATTTATCCAAAGAAAAAGGGTTATTGGCAATCTTTGTGTTTTTCTTTGTGTTTATGATGGCTGGTGAAGGGCTCAATGTGCTGCTCTATCCGTTTTTTGAAAACCATCCTACGTTGACTGTGAATCATTATGCATGGCTGATATCATTTATCACCATTGGTCGTTTAATTGGGGGGTTGTTGCATTATGTTTATAAAGTACCCACCCATATGCGTTATATGATTGCTGCTATTGTGTATTTTTCGCTGAATTTTTTGCATGCCATCTTACTACTTGTACCTTATTGGATTATGCTTGTTATTTTTGTAATCGCAGGGGTATTATCCATCAATTCCTTTAACATTCGGATGTCATCGGTTCAAAGCTATGTGCCAGCAGAAAAGCGTGGTCGTATCAATGGTTTTTATCAAATCATGGTCGCATTAGGAATTATCGTTGGACGTTTATTTGCAGGTTATATGGGAGAACTGTTTGAATATACTCATATTATCATTGGCATGAGTGCGGTGGGATTACTTGCCTTTTTTGTCATCATTCATGGCAATAAAAAGCATGTGTCTGCCGTGTATAATCGCGTCGTTTAATGTATAATAAGCAAGAGGTTGACTATGGATGAAATAAAAAAGCAAATCGATCAACATATGAAGCTCAAAAAGTACAAGTTGGCACTTCCATTAATTGAAAGTGAATTGGCACAACCGTATTTACCACCTGGATTTGCTGAGATTTATCACGATTACAAAAAGGAAATCGGTGCACAACAACCGGTGGCAAAAAAACACATTGAACCAGAACAATGTTTTGATATGATGATTCAAGGGATACATCCTCTGGTTGCTTTGTCGCATTTAGAGCAAGTTCCGCTTGTTCTTTATCAAAAACAGATTCAACATGTGTTTGATTGTGTTGATGATCAAT
The DNA here is from genome assembly GCA_964350055.1 of uncultured Erysipelothrix sp. Lineage (GTDB taxonomy): Bacteria > Bacillota_I > Bacilli_A > Erysipelotrichales > Erysipelotrichaceae > UBA6182. The sequence goes on along the minus strand of CAYGIY010000064.1, from coordinate 5,553 downwards.
TGATCATTGGACTTTTGATTCAACTCTGTGTGCAACAACAACTAACCGCAACATTCACACTGTCAAAACAAGGTCAGCGTATGGAGTTTATGCCCATGTATGTGATGAGTGTGGAACAATCGGATGGGTATGTGGCGATTGATGCCTTAATCAAAGAAGTGTTTGAAAATGACAACCCAAGTTTGATGCTAATGTGTCAATCACTCCTGATGCAAGAAGCCTTATTGCATTTACCGCTTAACTTAGAAGAAGATGATTGTGATCCCTATGGATTTGCCATCATCAAGCATGTGTGTCTGGCAATGGATGATGTTCAGCAATGGCAACACATAAAAGCAATTTACCATGTAAAAGAAGAAACTTTGCAGGAAATATCACAGCTTAGCACTCATTAATTGACAGTGCTAAAAGGTGTGTTATAATAGTCATACAAAAAAGGAGAAAATATGAAATCAACATGGCAGTTAAATGAGAAATCAACCGGAGTATTAAAAGTTACCATTGAAGATCAACCATGGTCTGAAATGCAAGAAAAAGCATTTGTAAAACTTGCGAAAAGCGTTGAAATTGATGGTTTTAGAAAAGGTACTGCACCAAAGGAACTCGTAAAGAAACAAGTCAGTGAAGGTGCAATTTTTAATGAAGCAATCGAAATGGTTGCTAATGATGCGTATCAGTTTGGTGTGAGTGAACAAGATTTAAAGCCAATTGGACAAGCATCCTTGGATGTTTCCACATTAACAAAAGAAGCAATCACCCTTGATTTTATTGTTCCAGTAGAACCTGTGGTGACATTAAGTGATTACCAATCAGTGAAAGTTGAAAAACCAGCGATTGAAGTGACAGATGCTGATTTAGAAGCTGAACTAGACCGCATACTAGGGGAACATGCTGAGCTTGTGCTTAGTGATGAACCTGCAGCTAAAAAAGACACCGTGGTGCTTGACTTTGAAGGATTCAAAGATGGCGAAGCATTTGAAGGTGGAAAAGGTGAAAACTACCCATTAGAATTGGGTTCAAATAGTTTTATTCCAGGATTTGAAGAAGGTTTAATTGGTGCAGTTAAAGATCAAGAACTAACAATTAATGTCGTATTCCCAGAAGATTATGGCGTTGAAACACTTCAAGGAGCACCAGTTGAGTTTAAAGTAAAAGTACATGAAGTGAAAAAACGTGAAGTGCCACAACTTGATGAAGAGTTTGTTAAAGAGCTTGGCAAAGAAGAAATCGAAACAGTTGAACAACTCAAGGCTTCTGTGATGCATGATTTAGAACATAAAAAAGAACATGAAGCAGATCATGCCTTTGAAGAAGAATTGTTGTCAAAAGTGGTCGATCCAAGTGAAGTAGAAATTCCTGATGTGATGATTGAAGAAGAGACAACACACATGTTTGACGACTTCAAACAACGTTTAGAACAACAAAATTACACATTAGAATTATACATGCAACTCACAGGACAAGATGAAGCATTCTTAAAAGAACAGTTGTCTAAAGATGCAGAGAAGAAGATTAAACTACGTCTTGTTTTAGAAGCCATTGCTAAAGACCAAGGTTATAAAGCAACAGACGAGCAATTAGATACAGAATATGATTTAATTGCTAAGAATTATGGAATTGAGCTTGACCAAGTGAAGCAAATTATCCATAAAGAAGTTGTTGAAAAAGAATGGCGACTAAAATCAGCGTTTGAATTCTTAAAAGAGAATGCGCTGAAATAACTTAAGAAGGAGGGTCGTTAAATGGAAGAGAAAATCGAAATTAGTGTTCCAGTAATTGCTACCCGAGGAATCGTTGTATTTCCAAATCAAGACATTATGATCGAAGTTGGCCGTGAAAAAAGTGTCCATGCGGTTGAAGAGTCAAACGCATACTTTAATGGCCATGTATGGTTGGTTAGTCAAAAAGATATTATGGTTGATGATCCAAAGGAAGATGATTTATTCCAATTTGGAACATTATGTCGCATCAAAAACATCAAACGCAAAGAAGGATTCATGCGAGTGACTTTTAGTGGTCTTCAGCGTGCTGAATTGTTGCGTATGAGTGAAGATGACCGCATGTTTTTTGCAACTGTCATGGCTAAAGAAAACGTTTCTGGCGATGGCATGGAAGAAATGGCACTCATTCGGCGGATTGCAAAAGAACTTGAAAATGTTGCCACAAGCAATGTGAATTTCCCAACAGAAATGATCAATCAACTAACCAAAGGGGTATCTGCTGTTCAGTTATCTGATCAGTTTGCTCAGTTTTTCCCATTGCCGTTAGATAAAAAACAATTATTGCTTGAAACACTAAGCATTAATGAACGTTTGATGATTATCATTAGTGAGCTTCAAACTGAGAAGCAATTGTCTTCAATTGAAACAGATATCAATGAACGTGTTAAAGAACGGATTGAAGATAACCAACGTGAATACTATTTGCGTGAAAAACTACGTGCCATTAAAGAAGAACTCGGTGATGTGCCTGCGCGTGATGAAGATGGGGATGACCTTCGTCGTATGATTGAAGACAATCCATATCCTGAAAACATCAAGCAAAAAGCACTCGAGGAGCTTGCTCGTTTTGAAATGCTTCCTCAAGCCTCAGGTGAGTCTGGTGTGATTCGTACGTATTTGGATTGGCTTTTAAAAACACCATGGTGGCAGCAAACCGAAGACAATGAAGATTTAACGGCTGTTAGAAAAGTATTGGATGATGATCATTATGGACTTGAAAAAGTTAAAGATCGAATCATGGAGTATTTGGCTGTTAAAAACATGACCAAATCACTCAATGCACCGATTTTATGTTTGGTGGGTCCTCCAGGGGTCGGTAAAACATCGCTGGCGAAATCGATTGCATCCGCATTGAATCGTCGCTTTATCAAGGCATCTTTAGGTGGTGTACGTGATGAAGCTGAAATTCGTGGTCACCGTCGTACCTATTTAGGATCAATGCCTGGACGAATTATTCAAGGTATGAAAAAAGCAGCAGTCGTAAATCCAGTCTTTCTCATCGATGAGATTGATAAAATGGCTGCTGATTACAAAGGTGATCCATCAAGTGCCATGCTTGAAGTGCTCGATCCTGAGCAAAACAGCATGTTTAGTGATCACTATATAGAAGAACCTTATGACTTATCAAAAGTAATGTTTGTGGCAACCGCAAACTACCTAGAAGCGATACCAGCGGCACTTCGTGACCGTTTGGAAATCATTCAGTTGTCTTCTTATACTGAACAAGAAAAATTAAATATTGCCAAAGGGCATCTGGTTGCAAAACAACTAAAAATCAATGGTTTAAAAACAAAACAGTTTAAGATGGATGATGACGCCATGTTGTATTTGATTCGTCATTACACCCGTGAATCTGGTGTGCGTCAATTAGAACGTATGATTGCGGCATTATGTCGTAAAAGTGTCTTGGCTATTTTAAAAGACAACAAACGTTCGATTTCGATCAGTAAAAAACGGATTAATGAATGGCTTGGAAGAGAAATATTCGATTTTGGTAAAAAAGAAGCTAAACCTCAAGTTGGTGTGGTAACAGGCTTGGCATACACTTCTTATGGTGGTGATGTGCTTCCTGTTGAAGTCACAACCTTTGAAGGTAAAGGGCGATTAATACTCACTGGTAAATTGGGTGAAATCATGAAAGAGTCAGCTGAAATTGCTTTTGGATATACTAAGAGTCATGCCGTTGCCTATAAGATTGATCCTAAATTCTTTGAAACACATGATATTCATATACACGTTCCTGAAGGCGCGGTTCCTAAAGATGGCCCAAGTGCCGGTATTACCTTAACAACAGCCATCGTGTCAGCACTCACACAACGCAAAGTGTATTCAGACTTGGCAATGACAGGTGAAGTCACATTAAGAGGAAATGTACTACCGATTGGTGGACTAAAAGAAAAAAGTCTAGCAGCTCACCGAGTGGGTATTCATAGAATTATTATTCCAAAAGCAAATTTAAAAGATATGGATGATATTCCAGAGTCTGTTCGTTCAACGATTGAGTTTATTGCTGTTGAAAATGTGGAGCAAGTGCTCAATATTGCACTGGTAAAAGGATAATGTTTGAAGGATCTCATGCGTCACTCATCACAAGTGCGGCTAAACCTGAGCATATACCAGAACATGACATGGATGAGATTGTGCTTGTTGGTAAAAGTAATGTCGGCAAAAGCAGTTTAATCAACTCACTGATGAATCGTAAAAAACTAGCCTATGTTGGTGCGGCCCCAGGAAAAACAAGACTAATTAACTTCTTCGATATTAATCAAAAGTGGGTGTTAGTGGATGTTCCCGGGTATGGGTATGCCAAAATGTCTAAATCTGAAAAAGCTCGGATTGGGTTGTTGATGGATGCTTATTTTAGTGATCGTCAACAAATTAAAGGCATGCTTGTGTTAATTGATATTCGGCGTGAGATAAGTGAAGATGATGTGATGATGATTGAACTTGCAAAATCACAGGGAATTCCCTTTATGGTTGTCTTAACTAAATCTGATAAAGTATCTCAATCTGAGATTGCAAAAAAGAAAAAAGAATTTGAAGGTATTGAGATTGGTGTGTTTTCTGCCTTAAAGAAAACAGGAATTCAACCGATTCAAGTAAAAATCGCACACTGGTTAGCATAACCGGTGTGTTTTTTTGTTTGCAAAGCATGTGTTTGTGTTAAAATATTGCACAAGGAGATAGAGTATGGTGAAACGAAATATTTTTAAACGAGTGTTTGCATTTATTGCTTTTGTGTTTATGATCACCATGAATGCATTAGCCAATATACTACCACTTAATGATGTGACGACAGGGGAAGTGTCTGATTCGTTATTTAATCTGTTTGCTCCAGCGCCAATCACATTTGCAATTTGGGGTGTCATTTATTTGTTATTAGCCTTTTATAGTATTTTTCAGTTAAAAGTTGTTCATGATTTAAGCGTACGCCAAAATCTTATGGATGACATTGCCCTTTTATTTGGCTTGTCTAGTATTGCCAATGGTTTTTGGATTGTCGCGTGGCATTATCAGTTCATTTTGGGATCATTGATTCTTATCATCTTTGTGTTATTGAGTTTAGTGATTATTGTGAGTGAAATTAAATATGGCTCGCTTTCTGGTATTGATTACTATTTGATTAAGGCACCATTTGGCATCTATTTCGGATGGATTTGTGTCGCTACAATTGCAAATGTGACTGCTTTGTTAGTGAATATTGGATTTAGTGGTTGGGGCTTGAGTGATTCTTGGTGGATGGTGTTGATTCTTTCAATCTCTTTACTCATTGGAATATTAACCATGAGACATTTTAAAGATTTAGCTTATGGTGCTGTCTTTTTATGGGCTTATGCAGGAATCTATTTAAAGCACACCCGAGTTTTTGATTATGAGTATCCCATTGTTGTCAGAGCGAGTATTGTTGTGTTTTCATTATTTTTGTTAGGTTGGATAATCCAATCCATCAAGCATATTCGAGAAAAATAAAGAAATATTTAGATACATTGAACATTTATTGGAATCATTCATAGTTGAATGGTTCTTTTTTTATGTGTGTTATGAGTAAATG
>CAYGIY010000063.1:0-7874 GCA_964350055.1 uncultured Erysipelothrix sp. | reverse complement strand
ACTTATAATCATCCAATAGACAATAAGCATAACAAATAAAATTGAATTTTTTCTGTGCTTTCTCAATAATTTCGATGAATGTTTGTCGGTCTTCATCTTTTGAAAAAAGTTTTTCATTGGATTGTTGAAGAATTGAAAAAACATTTGTTTGTAAGTCTTTTCTTGCTTTTCTAGCCATACTTATCACCCATAAGAGCATAGCATACTAAAATCATGAATTCAAGCAATGTCCCCTTTTGTTTTTACTTGATTGTGATACAATATCGTTATGAATCAAACACGAAAAGGAATACTGATTGCACTTGTTGAAGATGCTTTTTTTGAAGCAAAACTACAAGAGCTTATCAATTTATGTCAAACCATCAATATCGAAATTAGTCATGTCATTACCCAAGCACTTAAAGAAAGAAAATCAGGGTTAATTGGTAAAGGGAAAATTGCAGAGATACTTGATCGTCAGCTTGAATTTGATGTCATCATAACCTACCAACCGCTTTCGCCACTTGATATTCGTGTGCTTTCAGACGCATTTGATTGTGAAGTGTATGATAAAACGCGCGTGATTCTACAGATTTTTGCAATACGTGCTCAAAGTAAGCTTTCTAAACTAGAAGTGGCCTTGGCAAATGCAGTTATCAAAAGAGATGAACTAGTAGGCAGCTACTCGCAGTACTCACGCCAAGCAGGATCAAGTGGTGCCATGAGTGCCCGAGGTGGTGGTGAACAACAGCTTCAAATTGATCGGCGTGTTATCAATCGTGCTATCAGTAAATTTAAAAGAGAGATTAAAAAAGAATATCAGAAGCAATTGATAACAAAGAAAAAGCAAAAAGAACAAGGTATTTTCACGGTTGCTTTAGTCGGTTATACAAATGCAGGCAAATCAACTTTAATGAATCAATTGCTTCAATTAAGTCAGACAAACAAGTCACATAAACAAGTCCTTAGTCAAGATCAAGTCTTTTCTTCTTTAGATACAACAACACGACATATTTCAATCGACACTTATCCAACTTTTTTATGTGTGGACACAGTTGGATTTATCATTGATTTACCAACAGAATGTGTTGCATCTTTTAATTCGACACTTACTAGTATTAGTGAGGTGGACTGTGTTTGTATTGTGCTTGATGGTACATATAGTTTGTCGATGCAACTTGAGACTATTGAACCATATCTAAATGAAATTGATTCTCATCAGCGCGTCACTGTTGTGAATAAAAAAGATGAAATGGTAGACAACCATACACCATACTTAGCCATCAGTGCAAAACATAATATTGGAATCGAACAATTATTAAACAAAATAAAACAAATCAAAATTAGTCAGTACATATACAAAGAAGGGTATTGTCAAGACTATCATGTGTTTGAATTTTATAAACATGTAGATTACATCTATATCCAATCCATTAATGAAAAAAACGGAACAACATATATCAAAGTTTATTGTGATCCAAAAGTGCAGTATTTGTTTGAATATATTAAGTCGACAATAGATGAGCTTCAAATGATTTCTTGACAACAAAAAACATGAAATATTTGTATCTCATGTTTTTTTTATAGATTAATGTTACTGATTTCCTTTGTTTTGTCGACTAAAGAATCTTCCCATGCGCATACCACCAAATGAATTTTGTTGACCATCTAGGTCTAAGTCTAAACAAGCTTGGTGACGATTGGTCCATGATTCTAGCAGTAGGTCTGCTTCTTCTTGAGTCAAACGACCATTATCAACTTGATATTGAATTCTTTCTTGACGATATTCAAACATCGCATCATGAAATTCATCCATCAAATCAAGATTAAATGCTATTTGTGATGGACGTATGCCACTTTCAATCATATCCACAATTTCTTCTTTTTCATAATTTGTGACAAGTGATAGTGTATCTATCGCAACATCAGATGCAGCCAAGGCACTTACAGTACTTAAGAATAATGCTGCGATACCCGTTAAGATCATTGTTTTCGTTTTCATTGTTAAACCTCCTGTTAACTTAATTGAAGTGTATAATAAAAGTGTGACAGAATAATGACGAAAGATAGATGATTTTGTGAAGTGATTAAGTCAATTGTCAATCTTTTGTCATAAAGATAAGCTAAGATAGCAATAGGTGAAATTATGAAAACGATTTTAATTGCTGATGATCAAAAAGATATTGTGTCAATTTTAAGTCAATACTGTGAAAAAGAAGGATACCAAGTTGTTTCTGCTTTTGATGGTGAACAAGCACTCGCTCAATTTTATCAACATGAAATTGATTGTGTATGCTTGGATGTCATGATGCCTCACTTGGATGGTTTTGAAGTGTGTAAAACCATCAGAAAAACGTCCATGGTACCCATTATCATGATCACAGCAAAAGGTGAAGATTTCGAGAAGATCATGGGCTTAGAATTAGGGGCGGATGATTATTTGGTCAAACCATTTTCACCTCGTGAACTAATTGCTCGTATTCGAGCAATTTTTAGACGATTGGATTATACATCACAGCATCTGTTGAATGTTGGTGGCTTAGAAATTGATCCAAATGCTTACACGGTAAGAAGTGACAGACATGAACTATCATTAACAAAAAAAGAGTTTGAAATATTATCCACACTTGCCCAACATGTCAACCGTGTATTTACACGTGAAGATTTATTATCTTTAATCTGGGGCTATGATTATTTAGGTGATGATCGTACGGTGGATGCTCATATCAAACGGTTAAGGCAAAAATGTGACCAAATACCAAATAAAAAATGTCAAATCACAACAATCTGGGGTGTTGGGTATAAGTTTGAGGTACTAGATGAAAACACCTAAACTTTCAAAACAGTTGTTTCAATGGATGTCTTTATTGCTTGTGGTGTTTTCCATGTTGGTGTTTGCTATGTTTTGGCCACTATTTCGTTATGCATTAATTGACACATATCAAAGAGAGTTACAAAAAAAAGCAGATCAAATTGCTTCTGCAATTAAAAACATCACACCATCACAAGGGCACATGGGTGGGGTTAATATGTATTTACGTTTTCTTTATGAGTCAACACAAGAAGACGTATGGATTATTGATGCGAATTACCAGATTGAAACAAGAGTGACATCTGAGTATCAGCAATTCGAAGATTTGCCATTAGAAGTACAACAATATGTCATGTTGCTATTTGATAACCAACAACCTCGAATCAACATTATAGATGCTCTTTTTAATCCTCATTCTTTGCTTGCAGGTACTCAACTGGTAAATGCCAATCAGCAAATCGTGGGTGTTGTTTTAGTGCATATGCCAAAAGAAGCTATGGCTTTTGCTAATACAGCAACCTATGTGGTGTTGTTTGTGAGTTTGATGATTGGACTACTGTTATCCTTTTTTATGACAAGTTGGCTATCAAAAAAACTCGTAAAACCACTTGAATCGATGATTGGTTTTGTAGAAGCGATTTCACTTGATCAACAACCAGATACATTAAATGTAAGAACCAACCAAGAAATGATTCGACTGAATGAATCACTTATGCGATTATCTACGCGGCTTCAAATGTCGACGATTGAGCGAAAACGTATTGAACATCTTCAAAAACAGTTTATTGCATCTGTTTCTCATGAACTTAAAACGCCAATCACCATATTGCAAGGGTATATTGAGGCGTTTGAGGATAATATCATAAAAGAAAAAGATGTTCAAAGTAGTATCGAGACAATGCATGATCAAGTGCACCTATTGCAACGGCTAATCATTGACTTATTGGAAATTACACGTCTTGATAATCCTGAGTTTGTGCTTAATTTTAAGCAACAAGACGTCACCACTATTTTAAGTAAAGTTGTTGCAAGCTACAAACAACAAGCATCTAAAAAAGACATAGCAATCGAAAGTAACGTTGTTAATCCCTTAATAAAACATGTGGATGAAAATCGAATTCAGCAAATGTTTGGGATATTTCTTGATAATGCAATCAAATTTTCTTTAGCACATACACAAATTTTAATCGTCCAAGATGAAACTAATCACAACGTTATATCAATCATAGATGAAGGCCCAGGGATTAATGAATCCGAAATTCATGATGTTTTCTTGCATTTCTATAAATCAATTCAAACACATCAAGAAGGTTCAGGATTAGGGTTAGCCATTGCTAAAAAAATAGCAGATCGTCATGATGTTGATTTACAAATTGAGAATATAAAACCACATGGATTAAAAGTGGTACTTACTTTTAATAACGAAATGCTTTGATTTTTCTAGTTATTTTTGGTAAAGTATACCCAATAAAGGAGGTGCTATGATGGAATGTGAATTTCATTTGTGTAATTGTTGCAAAAATCAAATGTGTACCAATCGAATTCCATTATTTTCCTCACTTTCAGATGAAGAAATGGATCAAATCCAATCGCTGATTATACAGCGTCGCTATAAAAAAGGTGAAACCATTTTAGTACCAAATGAACCGATGCATTGTTTGTTTATTTTGAATTCTGGTGTTGTCAAGGTAACTCGTGATACCAATGAAAGCAAAGAACAAATACTATACCTCATTAGTGAAAATGAGTTTTTTGGTGAAACCAATTTATTTGCTGATATACCGTCTTCTATGACGGCAGTTGCTCTTACAGATACTGTTTTATGTACAGTCTCAAAAGCTCATTTCCAAGGTTTAATCATGAAATACCCAATGATTGCTCTTAAAGTTTTAGAAGAACTGTCACTTCGTTTAAATAAAATGCAACAAATGCTCGAAAATTCAGGTGGAAAATCAATTGATGAACGAATTGTTGAATTATTGGCTGATTTTTCTAACAAGTATGGTACAAAAAACCCACAAGGTATTATGATTGATTTACCTCTAAATAGAGAGGAAATTGCAAACTTTCTTGGACTAACTCGTGAGACCATTAGTCGTAAGCTTGCAAAGCTGCATAAAGAAGGTCATCTCAAGGTCATTGGACACAAAAAAATATTATTATATGATAAAAAAGTATCGTCAATCTGACGATATTTTTAAAAGGGGACATCATGAGCAAGCAAAAAATTGTATATTGGGCTTTAAGAGCCATTCGTGTAGAAGATAATCCAGCACTTTTTTATGCAACACAACTTGCAAAACAACACGATGCAGACCTAGAGGTTGTCTTTTTTGTTTGGCCATTATTTAAAACAGCCAATGTTCGCAGTATGCACTTTCTTCTTTCTGGTGTACTTGAAATGGCACAAAAACTTAAACAGCTTAATATTCCACTGAAGGTGATTGAGTTAGCTCCTAATGAGTATTTTAGTAATGAACACGATAACATGTTGTGTGTAATCAATGAACAGCACGTGCTAAAGCCAGTATTAGATGCACAAGCAAAAACAAAAGAAGTACTTAATAAACATAAAATATCATTTGATAACATCAATACAGCGACCGTTGTTCCTGTTGAAATAGCATCGAATAAATGTGAATTTGCTGCACGAACAATTCGGCCTAAAATTATGGGATTAGTTGATCAATATCTCTATCTTTTGCCAAAGATTAAACCGTTAGATCAACAATGTTTGACAGTATTTGGTGAGGATCAATTTAACACAATTATGTCTAAACATTCATACTGGCAAAATTTGTCTCTGTCATCATTAAAGCCTGGAGAACAAGCAGCTAATGATCAATTAGAGAAGTTCATCAGACATGGATTGGATCATTATGATCAACGCAACCAGTACCATAGCAATGGGCAGTCTTATTTATCAGCTTATTTACACTTTGGAATGATTTCTCCTAAAAAGGTAATCAAGGTGATTAAAAAGACCAAGCATCAACATGCGCCGCTATTTATCGAAGAAGCTCTTGTTCGTCGAGAACTTGCAGAAAACTATTGTTTTTATAATAAAAACTATGATGCTTTTGAAGGAGCATGGCCTTGGGCGATTGAAACACTCACAAACCATTTGATCGATCAAAGAGAGTATATCTACACACTTGAACAATTTGAGCAAGCAAACACACATGATGATTTGTGGAATTTTTGTCAACAGCAAGTTTTAAAAACGGGATACTTGCACTCGTATTTACGGATGTATTGGGCAAAGATGGTCTTATACTGGACTGCTCATCCAAAAGATGCCATTGGCATACTGGTGCATCTTAATGATACCTATATGTTAGATGGACGAGACCCAAATGGATACACAGGTATTATGTGGAGTGTGGCTGGAGTTCATGATCGTCCTTGGTTTAATAAACCCATCACTGGACTGGTGCGTACTATGTCTAAGAATGGGACACTTAAAAAAACAAAATTGGATCTTACTGATCCAATTGTTTAAGTACACGATCTAATTGTCTGAATGCTTCAATTTTGTTTTTTAAATTACTCGGTATTTGCATAATGACACTTTCTAAGTAATGACTAAATGAGTTCAGCATGTTACCTTCATTACAATGCAGTCCAATATATGGTGATACTAAGGAGTAGTTTGTTGTAAAAACAATACTATGATGCTCACGTAACTCCAAGTTTAAATTGATACCTTTTTTTAAACTTGATTTCATGATAAGGAAAATATTTAAACGTTCATAACGCTGCAGTGCATACACCATGTTTTTTAGTGTCAACATCAGCATCTCACGATCAAGAACAATCACTGTCTCTTGAAAAAACACAGGATCATAATGACGGTATTGCTTTGTGCTTGCGATTTCCATCAGGACCTCAAAAGGAAATACATCCACATATGATACTTTAGAAAATGCACGGTATTGCTCAGACTTGTATTGTTTGATTAATCTTAAATATTGAATTTGTTTCGATTTTGGCCATGTTTTACTATAGTTTTCAAATATGACATCGGGTAAGAAAAAAGTGTTTAAATGAGCATGAAGTGCTGTTGCAGGAAAATTCGAACTTACTGAATCGATTAAAAACTGAATGAGTCTGAATTGATCTTGAGCTCTAAATACTTCAATCAGAGGTTTACAAGCAACTAATCGTCCTAGAAAAAGTGACTCATAAAGTTCAACAGGTTCTTGATCCTCATAAATAAAACAAATGTTTTCTTTTGGTGTTAAAAAAGTAGAATTTGAGACAAGTGCTAGCGTATCTTTGATTATCATATTGGTTTCTTTTAGTTGATTATCAATATATTGCGGAATGTAATATGAAGAAATACTTCCGATTAAATGAAGTGGTATCCAAATATTTAAATATGTAGTAAACTCTTCTTGGTTTCGATTGACATGGTGAATGATATGAATGTGATGATTTTTTAGTACGATTAGTTTCAAGTAAGACGTCCATTGAACTTGAAACATTTGATCTTCTAACCACCATTGAACAATTTCATCTGAATAAATATAGATTTCAGTAGGTTCACTTAAGGATAATGCCTTTTGAAGAAAAAGCAACGCTGCTTTTCTTTTGCCTGAGTTTTCTTTAAATACATGATATGAACGTTTCGTTTGTTCAGAAAGCAAAAAATGTGGTCTTTGTAGTGCTTTTTGTGTTTCGATATCTTCATCCTCAATAACAGTTTTGTTTATTGGTCTTAATGAAGTAGGTGTTAAAAAAGTAGGGGGAGTTGGGATATCGAAAGTATCTTGTTTTTGATACAACCAGTGCACCATTAAATCAAATGGATCAATATATTTTGGTGTTTGAAGTTTTTGGATTGAAAGTATTTCTTGAAGAAAATGTTTTTGTTCAATGGTTGGATTAATGTTTAAGAAGTATTGAGCAATGGATTGCAATTGGTTTGACTTTAAAGAAGGTATTCTCTGTCCATTTCGCCAGCGACTCACCAAAGAAGGGTCGACATTGCATGCTAAAGCAAGTTTTTTGTTACTGATATTAAACACATTCATTAACTGGAATAAACGAATTTGAAATGACATGAGATTCTCCTTATAAA
>CAYGIY010000062.1:0-7888 GCA_964350055.1 uncultured Erysipelothrix sp. | reverse complement strand
CTAGTCATCCAAAGTATTGGGAAAAATGGCCGTCATTACAAAAAAAGAATGTTGAATTCAACAAATCATTCTCGTTTAACTTCATTGTTAAAATGACAAAAAAATAGCCATTAGATATGAGATAACTAACGACTATAAAATCACTTGGTACTCTCTCTGACAATAAGATGATGCTCTAATACATGATGTTGCGGGACTGATTCACCATTAACAATATGTATCAACTCAGCGGCTGCTTTGTACCCCATAAGATAAAAATCTTGACACACCGTTGTCAATGGCGGATCCATATATTGTGCTAAAGGGATATCATCAAACCCAATCACGGAAATGTCTTTTCCAATAACAAACCCTTTTTCCTTGATACCCTTATAAGCACCAAATGCCATTAAATCGCTCGCACAAAATATTGCTTGTAAATTAGGATGCTCATTCAATAAATCAATCGTTTCATGATAAGCCTGTTCCATATTAAAATTTGCAGTCTTAATCAGGCTATAATCTACTTTCAAATTGTTCTCTTTGATTGCTTTTAAGTAACCATCTAGTCGTAGCTGACTCACAAAAGCTTCTTTTCGTCCTGATATCATGCCAATTCGTGTTAACCCTCGTTGAATCAAATATGTCACTGCATCACAAGCAGCCTGGACATTATCTACTGAAACCGATGCTGCTTTACTGCTTGGAATATTAACATCTATCAGTACCGTTGGAATCTCTGATTCAAACAATTCTTGTAAAAAAGGGTCGTCTTTTCGAATGCCATTTAAAATAGCACCTGCTATGTTATTCTCCATGCAAAACTGAATATAACTGATTTTTTGCTGTTGTGCTGAGTTTGTCGTATAGATAAGAACTTCATAATCAATCGTTTCTGCATAATGATACATACCAGACATTAGTGAGTAAAAAATATTATCTTTACCCCCGTCCCTTTCCAAACCTGAAACAATTAACCCAATACTTCTGTTTTGACGTTTGACTAAACTGACAGCATTTTTATTACGGAAATACCCTAATTCTTTTGCTACTTTCTTTATATACTTCTTGGTTTCAATATTTACATCATCAAAATCACCCAATGCACGCGACACTGTTGTAATTGAAAACCCTGATTTCTTTGAAACATCTTTTATTGTTATTAGTTTTTTCTTCATATCGCTATTATAGCATAGCTCTTTAAAAATTCTCGCATCCTAATTATACCCATTTATACTTCTGCCAGCGATTGCTATGCCAACGTACAAGTAGTATAAGTCCCCGTATGATTTCATCTACAGCAAATCCAATCCAGATTCCAATTAGACCATAACCTAGTACCACCCCTAATAAATACGCTAAGCTAACAGATACAAGCCACACCATAATCATACCCATGATTGCTGGGAAGTAGACATCACCAGCACCCTTTGATGCATTGACCAACACCACATTCAACACACGCCCTTGTTCAACAAAAATATCAATGATAAAAATAGTGCCGGCAAGTGCAATAACAGCTGGATCATCAGTAAATAAAGTTAATATAGTAGGACCAAAAATAGCCAGTAACACTGACATCCCCAGTGCAATCAAGCTCGATAATCCTAAATACTTTAAAACAATTTTTTTCGCTGCAGCATGCTGGTCTGAACCCACATAATGGCCAACAACAATTAGCAAAGCTTGAGCAATGGCAATCACGGCTAAATACACAAACCAAGCCAATGTCTGAACATAGATTCGTGTGTTAATCACAACAATACCAAATAAGTTGATCATACTAAAAATGACCACTTGACCAATTTGATAAGAAAGTGGTTCAAGTGCTCCTGGAACACCAATTTTTAACATCTTGATAATCAAAGCTTTTGGCCAAGCCAACACTGCTTTAAATGAAATTTGAATATGTAAGACACGTTGAATGTAGTTAACATAAATAATTAATCCAATTAGTCTGGAAAATGCTGTGGATATAGCAACACCGGTGACACCTAATACTGGGATATTAAATGGTCCAAATAAGAATGCATAGTTACCGATGATGTTGATGACATTGATTAAAAGAGAGACAAACATAACCACTTTAGGATGACCCACGGTACGGATCGTCGTGGTTAAGGTTAAACTCAGTGCATGAATAAATAGAAAGCCACCGACAATGCTCATATATGAAATCGCAAGTGGTGCAACATCGACAGGAATATTAATAAGATGAAGAATGGTTTCACCATAAAAAAGAATAACCAATGATAATATAAGTGCAAATGCAAAATTACTAAAGAATGCCAATGACACAATAATTGGAACATCATCATCCTTTTTAGCACCTAAGCTTTGAGCAACTAAAATCGCAGTTGCTGATGTAATGATTGTAAAAAGCAAACCGATGATTTGAAATAACTGATTGGCATTTCCAACAGCACCAACTGCTAAAGAATCATAGCGACCCAGCATTAAAATATCAATGTTGCCCATCAACATAAACAATGCTATTTCAATAAAGATTGGCCAAGCCAGTGAAAACACACTTAATTTTCGAGCATTCATTCCATTACTTTCTTATGATGGACACATTCATTAAACATGTTCTATTTTACCACTAAATCATATCATCAACACAAAAAGAAGATTGAATAATCCCAATCTACCTTCAATGCTCATGTTGTATTATAGTAATTATCGTTAATATCCAGTAAATTCAACACCTGTATGCTTCCCTGTTAAATCAAAAACACAGGTCTTTTGATTATAGAGTGTCATTTGAAGTGTTCCTTCAAGCCCTTCCTTAATCATTTCCTGCATAAGCCCATGACGAGGTGATTTTAGTGCCCCTGTTTTTTCAATACGTGCACGAATCACAAGACGATACTTGCCTTTTTTTAGTTCTATGTTCCGTGTGTGCTCATCTATATACTCAAGTGCCACACGTGAACCATTGTATGTTGCAAAACGATACTCTTGTCCTTGATGAATCAGATTGAAGATATGACCTTCAAATGATAATCCTAAATATGGAATTACAGCAATACTACCCATTAATGAAGTCGTTGTTTCATCAAAATGATTACACTGTAACCACACATATTTCTTAGGAAATGAAACACCCCAGTCTTTTTCAATGTATCCTTTTTCTTGGTTTAAATCATACACTTCCTTATTAATCTGGATGTAACCATTCACTTTATGATTCATGCTTAAAACACCATGATTACATTCCATATTAGGCAAATATGAAAATGGTCCCATGATATTAGGGAACATAAAAGACGTTTGAATTGGTGTTAGATGAGTATAGGTTAAGTCCGCATTAAAACTAAAGGTATCCTCCATTAGATTGACTTGAATCCCTTCTAAAGAAAATCGGTTTTGATCGATTTGAACTGTAAAAGGATTATCATTGACTGAGAATAATGACACATCAAAACGAAAGTATTTGATGATCATCATCGGTGTGATGATGAGTTGAATAAATGCATGCTCATCTTCTGGATCTTTAGAAATACCAGGAATCAAGGCAAAGTTAATTGCTTGTTGATCAATAACATGTTTAAAATACCAACCTTCAAAAAACATCTTTTTCTTTTTCTGTCCGTGATACCATTCTGGATGAAAGTGTTTTTTCATAGTATGCCTCTTCTTATTATCATTATACAAAACTTCGTGCTGTTTTCGATTAAATTGCTCGAATTACGTTTATATAGTGCATTATCATGAATTTTTCACATAATCTTCATGCAATCACTTCTATTTTATGATACCGTTTACATAGAGCTAAATCAAAAGGAGGACATTGAATGGCTACTAAAATTTTAATGGTTGGAAGTATCATGATGGATTCTATTTATCAGGTTGACAGAGCACCAGAATTAGGCGAAAGTGTTCTCGGTGTTGTACTTGGTAATGCATGTGGTGGTAAAGGTTCAAATGCTGCTGTAGCAGCTGCACGCTTAGGTGCAAAAGTTGCGGCATATGGCACACTAGGACAAGATACCAATGGCGAAGAATTAGACGCGATGCTATCTAGTGAAGGAATTGATACACGTTTCTTAGTTAAAAAAGAAGGTTCTGCAAGTGGATCTGTGGTTATCATTTTAGAAAAAGGTGGTAAAAACAGACTGGTGATTTGTCCAGGAGCAAACATGGAAACCTCACCAGATGGATTAAAAGATGTATTCAAAGATGATTTTGATGCATTACTATTACAACTAGAAATCCCACTAGAAGCAAACATTGCTGCTGTTAAACTAGCACAAGAAAAAGGAATCATCACTGTTCTTGATGCTGGACCAGCACAAGAATACCCACTAGAAGAATTAAAAGGATTAACAATTCTTTCACCAAATGAAACTGAAACAAAAGCATTGACTGGGGTATATCCTTCTGATCACGACACATATCGTGAAGCAGCTAAAATCTTAGCAAAACGAAACGAATGTGAATTTGTTGTCTTGAAACTTGGAGAAAACGGATCCTACATTTATGGTCATGGCATTGATGAAATCATCGCACCATTCAAAGTAGAAGCCGTTGACCCAACAGCAGCTGGTGATGCATTCACTGGTGCATTAGCCTTAAAATATGCAGAAACTAAAGATATCGTTTCATCTGCAAAATATGCAAATGCTGTTGGCGCACTAAGCACATTAAAAATTGGTGCACAACCATCATTACCAACTGATAAAGAAGTGGATGAGTTTATCGCATCCTATAAGTAATCACATCATACGTCGTATTAACCTCACCATATGGTGAGGTTTTTTTTAGTGCACTACCCCTTAACTACTGCAAGCGTTTTTAGTTTACTTATCGGGGTGATGAGATCAAGTTGTTTGTTAATAACCTCATCAATATCTTTATAAGCAAATCGAGATTCTTCACCAATATCGCTTGTTTTGACTTTCCCTAAAAATACACCTTGATCTTTTAGATCTTTGATTGTGTGTTGAACATTGAATTGCTTTTTTGCATGCCTACGACTATAAAGACGCCCAGCACCATGTGAACAAGAATAAAAGCTTTCTGGGTTGCCTTTGCCTTTAACAAGATATGAAAAACTTCCCATGGCACCTGGAATAATCCCGATTTCATCTTTTTGCACGTTGATTGCTCCTTTACGATGCACCCAAACCATCTGATCAAAATGCTTTTCATAGCTTGCATAGTTGTGGTGACAATCAATTTTATCATCAAACACAATGTCATAAAAACTACTTCTTGATCTTGTCAAATCATAGACAATCTGACAGACAGTATCCATCATTTTTAAGCGATTTTCCTTGGCAAATGCCATGGCAAATGTCATCCAACGAATGTATTGTTTACCCATAACTGAGTCAGCTGGAAGATTTGCTAAATCCCACGCGATAGGAACATTAGAATTCTCACGTTGGTTTATTTCTTTGAATGCTTGATTGAAGTAATTGCAAATCTTATACCCTACATGTCTTGATCCAGAATGAATCATGATTCCCATGAGTCCGTTTTCATTTACTTGAAGTTCAATGAAATGATTGCCACCACCTAAAGTGCCAATTTGGTATTTAGCGTGATCAAGTTTGGCAAGTAAGTCTTGATTGATTGAACGATAAGGTAATCTTGATAATTCTAGAATGAAATCATCCACGGCTTGTGATGATTGACTGTTTTTATGATGTTGAAATCCTGTTGGGACATGTTTCAAAATCTTATCTACGATTGATTGTGCAATCGCATCTTTTGAGCCTTGCTTATTTGAAAGAATAGCTGATGGTATGTTGGTTTGTACAAAAATCATTCCACACCCAATATCCACCCCAACTGCATTTGGAATAATGGTATTATGAGTAGCCAGTACGCCACCGATTGGCATTCCAAATCCCGTGTGTGTATCTGGTAATAACACGACCCATTGTGTTGCAAAAGGAAGATTCGATAAAGCAATGGCTTGTTGATAACATGATGCATCAAGTTGATCCATATGATTCAACCATACTTTGATAGGTAATCGCTGTATTTCTGAGTTATAAATGGTGAACATCTTTCTTGCTTTTTGGTATGGAACTCTAATGCGAATAATCGATTTAGATTATTTGCATCTACTCCTTCCATCCATATTTTCCTTTCATTTCAACAAATACCACTTTTAAAAGTACTTCTTGTTTTATTTCGAGTTTCTTATTCTTTGTAATCAACATTAAATCCTGAAGATAGCGATCTCCAACTGGAATGACCATGCGACCACCCACATCCAATTGATCGATTAGCTCTTGTGGAACATCAGATGCAGCGGCAGTGACCATAATGCGATCATAAGGTGCGTATTGTTTACATCCTTGACTACCATCACCGATGATGTATGTGATATTGTGATAACCTAATTTTTCTAGTCTCTCTTGTGCTTGTAAAGATAAGGGTTCTATCCTTTCAATGGTGTACACCATATGAGAAAACTCAGCTAAAAAGGCTGTCTGATACCCTGACCCAGTACCAATTTCTAAAACGCGACACGTCTTATTCAACTGTAGATATTGTGTCATCTCTAAAACCAAACTTGGCTGGGAGATTGTTTGTTTGTATCCAATAGACAACGCAATATTAAAATGTGCGACATGTTTGTTTTTATTTGATATGAAGTATGAACGATCCAAAGTCTTGAAAAATTCATTCAACTTTTGATTCATTATAATTACCTCACGATAAAATGATACCCTACTACTATCATCATAAATCAAAACGCAAAAATATACCACTTTCACAAAAGTGAAATGTTTATATGTTATGTCATTGTTTCTTGTTTAATGAGTCGGAAATTTGCTTTTGTTTCAAAATGGTTGTATAACACGACACTAAATAAAACGATGGTACCACCTAGAATTGAAAGCGTTGTTGGAACTTCCCCAATAACAAGTAACACCCAAATAGGATTTAAAATCGGTTCAAGGGTAGCAATAATATTGCTTTGGGTTGCACTGGCTAAGCGAATCCCTAAGGAAAAGAACACATAACCAAATCCAAGTTGAACAACACCCATTATTAAAATAAGTATCCAAGGTACCCATCCATGTAAAAACAGCTGTGAATCAAAAAAGACAAATGGTAAAAGGATGACACTAAACAGATTCCCCATGTAAGTAGCATCAAATGGTGATGCACTCTCAAGCTTGTTTGCAAAAAACACACCCGCAAACATCAATCCTGATAGCAACCCTACAAAGTCTCCTAATAGATTACCACTACCTAATTGATTGATGAAAAATAATGTGATGCCAAATCCAATTCCAACCAAAGCCAAAAGATCACGGCGGCTTGGTTTTCGATGAAGAATATATAGATTCATAAGTATAATAAAAAATGGCGATGTGTATTGAAGGACAATGGCATTGGCTGCAGTGGTTAGTTTGGTGGCAATCATAAATAAAACGGTAGTCATAGTCAACGCCAACGCAGCAAATAGTGTTGATTTGTTAAGTTTAAATGAAAAAGTTCGCCGAAACATGGCGATAGTAAAAGCAGCAATAATGCCACGTAAAGCAGCAATGGTTAGCCCAGACCAAGGGATTGATTTGGCCAGTACACCACCAAAACTCCAAAAGATCGCTGCACATAAAATGTAGAAAGCTCCTTTGTGTTGTGTTTTCATTGATAGGATTATAGCATAGTTTTGTTATTCATGATTATGATAAATCATCATAAGAAATTCTTAAATTTCAATATAAAGTACAACGTTGTTTGATAATGCAAGATAGGATTGTTTAAATAGCTAAAAAATAAGAGATACTTATGGCAAAATACAAACGGCATTTAATTGGTGACTTTGATCAGTTAGTTGAATTTATAAACTAAACAATCTTAGGTAATAGCATACAAAAGATCAAGAAAGATATTCTTTATCAACTCCCTCAATACAAAAAAAGGATATAATATATCC
>CAYGIY010000061.1:0-7892 GCA_964350055.1 uncultured Erysipelothrix sp. | reverse complement strand
AAAGTGGTTCGATTGATGGAAAACTATGGGACGTAAAGGATGATCAAGCCACTCTAATTAAACCAGGGAAAATTTTGACAGTAGTTGGGGAAGTTTTAAGGTATCGTAGTTCATTACAATTAAGGATTCATAGTGTATTATCAACAAATGATCAGTTTGAAATTTCTGACTTTATAGAAGAAACTAATGTTCCAATTGAGCATTTAAAAGAAAAAGTAAACTCAACTGTCAACTCACTGGAAGATGATATCATCAGAGGGATAACTAAAGCCATTTTAGAAAAGTATGAGAATGAATTCTATGAATACCCAGCAGCATCAAAAAATCATCACGATTTTAAAGGTGGACTTGCTACGCATGTTGTAGCTATGATAGAAATTGGAGAATTCACGTTATCAAAGTATCCAATACTAAATAGAGACTTATTGATGGCAGGAATAATATTGCATGATATTGGAAAGGTTTTTGAGTTATCTGGTCCTATACTGACAGAGTATACATTAAAAGGGAAGTTATTAGGGCACATATCGATGATCAATTCACTTATTCATGAAGTAGCAGTAAAGAATGATTGGGTCAACCAGGAACAAACGATACTGTTATCACATATGGTGTTATCTCATCATGGTCAATATGAGTATGGATCTCCAGTATTACCCATGTTGGCAGAAGCTGAAGTGTTAAATATTATTGATAACTTAGATGCGAGGTTAAATATGTTTGATAAACTTTACGAAACAACAGATCCTCAAACATTTTCCGCACGTGTTTTTTCACTAGAAAATAGAAGCTTCTATCGAATGAAACAAAACGATTGAATTTATTAAAATCACATAACGAAAAACACATTAGCTGTATTTAGCTAATGTGTTTTATTTAACTGTCTTATCTAGTAAGAATTAATGAGTTAGGTACTTCTTATTTTTTTTAAAACATCTTTATAATCAACATTCTCAGTTGATCTAAACGTAATTGAAATGCCATCGTGAACATCATATCTAGGAACTAAATGTACATGGAAGTGCATGACTGATTGGCCAGCAATTTCATGTACATTAGATATAATGTTCATCCCATTTGCATTAAGCTTAGTCATAATTTCTCTTCCAATTTTTTGTGAAATAGAAACAACATGATTTAATATATCATTCGGACAATCTAGAAAGTTTTCGACGTGTTTTTTTGGGATAATTAATGTGTGACCAAGAGTAACTTGAGAAATATCTAAAATTGCGATGACTGTTTCATCTTCATAAATTACATGAGCAGGAATATCTTTATTGATGATTTTACAAAAAATACACATAATTACTTCCTCCTTTGATTATATTATAAAGAAAAAAACCGCTATTTCTAGCGGTTTGGTAAATAATCTTCATAGGATTGCTTTAAAGCATCCAAAATAGCTTTATCATAAACATCGAAATTGCCTTCACGGAAGTAGTTAACAAACATCATTTGGTTGACTGAGTTTAAAAGAGATAGTTCTTCTATTACTTCATCTTCGAATCTAGATGCAGCTACTTCAACAATTTGAACAACATAATATTTACCAGTTGATTCTTGCTCAATAGGTGTATTGGTTAATGTTGGAACATCACTTTGTGTAATAAATGATGAGACTGCTGATGGTAAACCACTTTCATTATGAACTAAGTAAAGCTCTCCGTTATATGCAACTGAAGTTGAGTATTCATTAGCAACTTCTTCGACATTACCACCTGATTTAATTGCTTCAATAGCGCTGGTTGCATCTGTTAATTCATTGAACTCAATTATTCGTACTTTTCTTGGTGAATATGTTGTAACTAACAAATCAAAATTTTCTTGAATGAATTTTTCTGTTAGTAAAGACTCTTGTGCGCTTGGTATTAAAGCTCTTTCAAAATAGTCTTGTTCACTAATGAAACCATAAAGTGATATATTTGTTAAAAAAGCTTCTCCGAACAATTCTTTAACATAATCCAAATCTTCTTGTGCTTTTGCGCGTATATTATCATCAACTGGTAACTCTTCATCCATGATAATGCGTTTTGCCATTTCAATAACTAAAGTAGCTGGATCTTGATTCATCATGATCGAGAAAAAGTGCTCTTTGCTAAATGTGTTCTCGCCAATCGTCAACACGCTTTCTTTTGGGTTGTTTACGTTAACTGATGCATTTGAACAACCTATTAAAGCTAAAGAAAGAACTAATAAAATTAATGCTTTTTTCATGATCATTCACCCTCCGTTCCAATTATATAATTCTCTAACTGTTCATAAAGAGTATCATTTTCATAAAAAGAAATACCCATAGACTTAGCTGATTCCCATATCATTTTTTGTTGTGCTGATCCATTAGCTGAAATGAGAGCGTTTTTAAAGCCATCTTCTTCACGTAAATCGTCTAAATCTGAAGTGTCAAGACGGATTAGATGGTAGCCATAAGTAGTTTTAATCCAAGCACTCAAAACATTGTTACTATCTAATGCTAATGCAGCGTCTAAAAATTCAGGAACAAAGTTAGTATTAGCATCCATATATCCTAGTGCACCATTGTCTACAGCACTTGCTGTATCATCTGAATAGTCTTTTGCAACTTCTTCAAAGCTACTTCCAGCCTCTAAAGCCTCAATTGCGCTGTCCCAACGATTTTGTTCTTCTTCTGTAGGATTGTCTGGATCATCCATTGCTATTAAGATATGACTCACTTTACGAGGTTTACTTGAAGCTAAGAAAGGCAAAATGTATTCTTGTTCATTTTCAAATAAATACGTTATTGTTAATTCATCAAGCATGAACAAGTGTGCGAAATAGTCTTTTAACTCTTCAATATTTTGATAACCAACTGCATTAAGAGCTTGACGAAGAATTCTTTCGTAATCGTCACCATAGTATTCTTTAAAACTGTTTATTGTACTATCGGCTTGGATTCGTGCTTCTGAAATAATATCTGCCGTTAAATCTCCTTTTTGTTCAACAACCGCTCTTTCTATAAGAGCATATGCTGCTGTGATTCCGATTTCATCAAATAGTTTGTTATAAAAGTCATCAGCCGTGATAAATTGCCCATTAATTTCAAAAACAATATCATTACCATCGACTCTTTTACCACGTAAAATGTCTTTTGATTGGTCATATATAAAGTACCCAATTGCAAATGCAAATAGTAGTGCAATAATAATTATGAACCAAAAACGCTTTAAAAAATCTTGCATAAAAACCTCCCTGTAACTTATCCATTATAAAAGATTAAGGGCTAAAATGCAATGAATCCTTCATAATAGGCAAGCGTTGAAATCAAAACCTTGATTTTTATTGCAAGTTCCGAATCGAGGTTTTTTTTGAGTTAAAGTTCCGTAGAAACTTCGGGAACTATAATAGAGCTGTGTGGTCCTGTTTAGAAAGGTAATAAACAAAATGAAAGCAACAGGATACAAACATTTAAATCATAAACAAAGAAGTATCGTAGAATCGTATTTAAACAAAGATGCTAAGCTCATGTCCATTGCCAAAGAGATTAAAAAGATGAACGAACTATTTCAAAAGAAATCAAGAAACATCGATATCTTTATGTGCGATCGAATGCTAAAAACAAGTGTGGTCTTCAAGACACATGCCGTACAACCAAATTATGTACATTATGCTTTTCTGGAAAATGCAAATATTGTAAGGTAGCTAAGTGCTCCGATTTTTGTGATGACTTCCAAGAAACTCCACAATGTCAGAGAACAAAGAAATTTCCTCATGTATGCAATGGATGTCCACTATTGAAAGATTGCGCACTACCAAAATTATTTTATAAAAGTGATCATGCACATCAAGAATATCAAGCGAATGTAACCAATCATAAATTGGGCCCAAGATTAAGTGCAGTTCGTATGATTGAGTTAGACAACGCAATTTCTAAGGGTGTGAAAAACAAACAATCCATTGAAGTTATCTTACACACACATGAACTTAGTACTGCTCCTTCTACTGTATATCGTTACATTAATGACAATCTTCTTACCGTTAAAAACATTGATTTAAAACGAAAAGTAGCGTATAAACAACGTTATACAAACAAACCAAAAGCTAAACCAATCGTTTATGACTATCTTAAAAACAGAACATTTGACGATTTCAAGAACTTTATAATGGAAAATCCTACCATCAATTTATGGCAAATGGATACCATCGAAGGAGTAAAAGGTCACCATGAAGCAGCTGTGCTTTCACTACTTCATACAAAGTCAAATCTCCAACTCTATTTTTTACTCAAAAACATCTCCCAAGAACAAATTAATCAAGCGTTCAATGAATTGAAAACACATCTAGGGGATTATTTATTTAAAGAAACCTTTGAATGTTTCATTACCGATAATGGAAAAGAATTTAGAGATCCCTTATCGATTGAAACGATGTTTTTACTAATGAGAAGCTTACACCTGTATTTTTCTGTGAAGCTCGACGTAGTGATCAGAAAGCAAAATGCGAGAAAAACCATGTACACTTTCGAGAATGTGTGCCTAAAGGAATTAGTATGAGTTCACTCAACTTTAGAAAACTGGCTTATGTTTCCAATCAGGTTAATAATTATCCACGTAAATCGTTACAGTTTAATTCGCCTTATCAAATTGCTTTAAAGATTCTCAATAAAAAGGTGCTTGAGTGTAATCGATTGTCATTTGTCCAAGCAATTGACGTCAATCTCTCTCGCACCATTTAAGTAATAGAACAGGAACACACACATAACGCTCTCATCTGTTATGGAACTTTCAAAACAAAGAAGAAAAATCTTCACGTTGAATGATCTTTTTCTGTGGACTTTTATATCCTGTTTCCAATTTCATTATATACGATTTATCTTTTTTATGTGTTTTCTTAACTAAAAAAAGTTCCTTTTCTCTGCTAGGTAAGGAACTTCTCTCAAAAACGGTTATTCAACTACAATTCAAGCGTTGAAATCAAAATGTTGCTATTTGTTAAAAATATGACAATACAAATCGTTTTGTTTGAGGTATGAGATTGGTTTTGTTAAAATAGGTTGAGGAAGGAATGGTATATATGTCACTATTAGAAATTAAAGATCTCCATGTTGAGATTGAAGGAAATAAAATACTTAAAGGAGTTTCTTTGACTGTAAAATCAAATGAAATCCATGCTTTGATGGGACCAAATGGAAACGGTAAGTCTACTCTTGTTTCAACCATTATGGGGCACCCAAAGTATGAGGTAACTCAAGGGACTATTATGTTTGATGGTCAGGATGTTCTTGCTATGGAAGTTGATGAGCGGAGTAAAGTTGGTTTGTTTTTGGGTATGCAGTATCCTCAAGAAGTTTCTGGGGTAACAAATTCAGATTTCTTAAAAGCTGCAATTAATTCAAGAAGAGATACGCCAGTGTCCTTATTTTCGTTTATTAAAGAAATGGAAGGAGCAATTGAAGCTCTTGAGATGAAATCTGATTTAGCTCATCGATATGTCAATGAAGGTTTTTCAGGTGGTGAAAAAAAGCGAAATGAAATTTTACAAATGCTTTTATTAAAACCAAAAATTGCAATGTTAGATGAAATTGATTCGGGGTTGGATATTGATGCACTTAGAATTGTAGCGAATGTAATTAATGACATGGTAACTAAGCGTGACATGGGAATGCTTATTGTTTCTCATTACGAACGATTCTTCCATCTTATTACACCGACACATACTCATGTGATGCTTGATGGTAGAATTGTTATGGATTCTGATGCATCTTTAGTAACTAAAATTGACCAAGAGGGTTATGAGTGGATTGCTAAAGAACTAGGTGTCGAAATAGTAGAAGAAGGCACTGAAAAGAAGCAACCTGTTAGCATTGTTGCATGTGCTGCAAATGAACCTAGAGGTAAACAAGATGGCAAATTCTGAGTTTCATGTAGATCAGTCCAATCGAATTGTCCTAAACCAGGGATCCTTGCAAACAATATCGATAAATGTTTCAGATGACATGGATTTAGAATTAATTATTCCAAAGAACACATTTGGTAGTTGTTATATGTCGATAAGAGGGAGTGGAAAATTCCAATTAAATGTTAATGCAGAAATGGATTCCAATTGGTCTATATTGATGATGAATGAAAGTGATGAATCAATTTTATTTGAGGAAAATTGGAACATAAAAAGGAATGCACAAATTCAATTATCCATTGGAGAACTTACTTCTGGGAATCATGTTAAAAATTCGATTTATCACTTATTAGAGGAGGGCTCATCGATTAATGTAAGAGGAGCTAATCTTGTACAATCCAAACTCATAGCAACGTTAAAAGCAATACATTACAAGGGCAATACTAGCGCTCAAATTGATAATTATGGAATTGTTCTTCAAGGGTGTGAGTATACATTAGATGTTATTGGTCAAATTGAAAAAGCAGCAAAAAAAGCTAAAACTCATCAAATAAGTAGGATTATGAACTTTGGTTTGAAACCAAAAACATCAGTAAATCCAAAGTTAATCATTGATGAAAATGATGTTGAAGCATCTCATGCTGCATCAATGGGGCAACCGGATGTCTTGCAAGTGCATTATTTGCAATCGCGTGGACTTAGTAAAAGTGAAGCATTAAAACTTATATCGTTAGGTTATTTATTACCTATTGTGGATGTGATTGAAGATGAAATTGTAAAAGAAAAACTCAAAGATGCCGTCATAGAGAAAGTGAGTAATTCATGTTTGATGTAATGGAAGTCAGAAAAGATTTTCCAATGCTTAACCATGTTAATGAAAAAGGATTGCCCTTGGTATATTTTGACAATGCTGCAACAACCTTCAAACCCCAAGAGGTTATCGATACTGTGATGAATTATTATACAAATCAATCTGTCAATATTCATCGTGGTGATTATGATTTGTCGTATCAAGTTTCAAACGCATATGAGAATGCACGTGATACTATTGCAAAATTCATTAATTGTGAAAGAGACGAAGTCGTATTTACTTCAGGTGCAAGCGCATCATTGAATATCATTGCATATGGTTGGGGAACAAAATACTTACAAGAAGGTGATGTTGTGCTTTCCACAGAGGCAGAACATGCTTCTAATATTTTACCTTGGTTTAAGACTGTTGAACAAACTAAAGCAGAATTGAAGTTTATTCCATTGACTAGCCAAGGTGAACTAACAGTAGAGAATTTTAAAAAGGTAATGAATGAGAAAGTCAAAGTTGTTACTTTAGCTAGTATCACAAATGTACTTGGATATATCGCGCCAATCGAGGAAATTGTTGAGATAGCACATAGCTATGGAGCGATAGTAGTTGTAGATGGTGCACAATCAGTTCCTCATATTTCAACAGATGTTAAATTGTGGGATGTTGATTTCTTAGCTTTCTCAGCACATAAAATGATTGGCCCTACAGGAGTAGGTGTTCTTTATGGTAAGTATGATTTGTTGGAATTAACTGATCCATATATGCTAGGTGGTGGAAGTAATGCACGATTTGATGTTTGTGGGAATATCCTACTTAAAAAACCACCCTATAAATTTGAAGCTGGTACACCAGCAATTGAAGCAGTGTTAGGATTTGAAGCTGCTGTAAAATATCTAATGAGATTAGGGATGAAAAATGTTCAAGATTATGAACATTACTTGAGGTCATACTTAGTAGAAAAACTAAAATCAATGGATCACATTGAGT
This sequence comes from uncultured Erysipelothrix sp., assembly GCA_964350055.1. Classification (GTDB taxonomy): domain Bacteria; phylum Bacillota_I; class Bacilli_A; order Erysipelotrichales; family Erysipelotrichaceae; genus UBA6182. Next base: position 247 of record CAYGIY010000061.1, on the reverse strand, counting down.
TTTATAATCCCAATACGGATACAGGGATTATCACATTTAATGTTAAAGGAATTTTTGCTCAGGATGCTGCTAGTTACATTAACGCAAATGGTATTGCTGTTAGAGCTGGAAATCACTGTGCTAAAATATTGATGGATTTATTAGAAACATCAGAGACAATTCGTGCGAGTTTATATTTTTACAACACGATAGAAGAAATTGATAAATTTGTAAAAGTAGTAAGTGAAATAACCCTTGAGAAATGTAT
>CAYGIY010000060.1:0-7898 GCA_964350055.1 uncultured Erysipelothrix sp. | reverse complement strand
GAAATATATTTATATGTCTAATGTGTTAAAACAACTAAAAAGATGTATGGCATAAAATGAAGTAAGAAGGGGAACCCATGAGTCATTTAATTGAAAAAGAAGTAAAAATTGAAAGTGCATATCCGATTGATGCAACAATCACCTATCCTCATCAGCATCATAACCACAAAGTCTTTATCATGATTCAAGGAACTGGAAAAGGCACCAAAGATGGAAATTTCAAAGGGTTAAAAATCAACTTATATCAAAAATTAGCTCATGAAATCGCAGATACTGGAGCCATGGTCATTCGTTTTAATAAGCGTGGATTACATGGTAGTGGTGGTGACTTTGATGCTGCTGGTATGCATGACTTAGTGAATGATATCATCGATGTTATAAAATATGCACAAGCTTTACCTGAAGTGGATCATCACCAAGTTGGATTAATTGGCCATAGTGAAGGATGCATCTTGGCAGTTGAAGCGCATAAAAAACACCCTGTTTCGCAGCTGATACTCATTGCTGGTGCTGGAGGTACGCTAAAGCGTGCCATGAATAATCAGCAAACAAAAGCATTAGAAGAGATAAAAGGCAAATCAGGCATATCAGGTTTTTTACTTAGACGTTTGATCAATCTTGAAAAAGCACAAAGCAAACAAGAAAAGATATTTAAAAAAATTAGTGATAGCACATCGGATACCATACGAATACAAGGTCAAAAAATGAACGCTAAATGGCTTCGAGAACACTTTGAAATAACACTTACAGATGTCTTAGCTGATTTGTCATTACTAAATGTTCCAACATATGTGATTTGTGGTGATAAAGATGTTCAAGCAGAGCCTCAAGATGTACAGGTAATTAAGCAGTTAAATAATCCAAATATAAAAACAGAAATCATCAACAACATGGATCATCTACTTCATTATTTTGATGGGAAAAGCTCAATACTAAATATCAATAAACAATACAAGTCACATATCAACAAACAACTGAACCCAGACTTTGTTGCATCGCTAAAATCATGGATCCAATCAAATAATTAGAATATTTATCAAAGATTTAACAATATAACTGATACAACAAAACACCATTTTTCAAGGTGGTGTTATTTCAAAACTATTTTGATTTGCATGATTGACTCAATGCTAATCTTTGCTTTTTCGTAATGAACGAAAGCCAGCAATAATATCGAGCAACTCATCAGTAATCTCTGTTTGGCGTGCTTGTTGATATTGAATATTTAAATCATGAAGTAATTCTTCGATGTTTTTTTCAGCTGCTTGCATAGAAACAAGTCTTGCAGCATTTTCAGCTGCTAAAGAATGTGCAAAGGTGCGATAGATTAAGATGAAAAAGTATTGTCTTAATAAAAATGATAATAAATCTTGAGAATCAACATGGTATGTCGGGATCGAGTTAGATTTCCATTTCTTTCCTTTTTTACTCAGAGTGTTTAAATCAACAGGGAGTAAAACTTCATAAGTCGATTGATAAGAGGCTCCTTTATTTGGTTTATTATAGACTAGTAAAACATCATTTACTTGGTGTTGATTTTGATATTTCTCTACTTCCGATAACACAGAGAGAACCGCATCAGTAATGGCCAGTACAGAGGATGGTAGCTCAAATTGATGACTGGTATGAACCTTATCACTAAAAAATCTATTTGTAATCTGTTCACCAATAGAAAAGTAATAGATATGCTGTTGTTGTGAACTTGTCAATTCATGTTTGATATCAGTTATCGCATAATTCACGATTTGCTCATTAAATCTGCCAACCATACTATGGTCTGATCCAAATACAATGAGCAATGTGTTTGTTGTCTTGTTTTCAATGGGTTGTCCATTGGTCATTGAAACATCTTTTAATACAACCGACAATCCCATTTCGATTGTTTCATAATACTTAACCAATGCTTCTACTGCTTGTTCATATTGCATCACACTTGTTGCTGCTAAAGACTTCATGGTACTGACAATTGAACCAAGATCTTTTCCGCTTTTTATTTTTTGTTGTAATGCTTCTAAACTGTGACTCATGATGTTTCCTTAAGATTAACACATGCTTCAACTGCCATCGATACAATCTGTTTGTATTCTTGATCTGATAGTGTGTCACCATCTAAAATCTTTTGACTTATTTTCGGTAGTTGTTCTTGCATGGCACGTTGTATGTTTGCTTCTGCTGTTTTCATCTTTGAATCATCAACATCATCAAACACGCCATTAATCACTGCAATCAAAACAGCAATTTGATCACTAACAGAAACCGGTTGATATTGATTTTGTGTTAATATTTTTCTTACCTTGCGACCACGATTGATGGTTGCTTTAGTTTTGTCATCAAGTCGTGTTCCAAAACGAGAAAACATCTCAAGTTCTTCAAATTGGGCATAAGATAGCCTTAAATCGCCCATAACTTTTCGATAAGCAGGGAGTTGTGTTTTGCCACCAACCCTTGAAACGGATTGACCAACATCAATAGCAGGAAGCTGATTCTTCTGGAATAAATCAGGAGATAAATAGATTTGTCCATCGGTAATTGAGATTAGATTTGTCACAATATAAGATGATATATTTTGAGCTTGTGTTTCGATGATGGGTAGTGAGGTTAAGGAACCACCATTTTTATACCGTTTTAGATTGGTTGAGCGTTCTAATAGTCTTGAATGGATATAGAAAATATCACCAGGATAAGCTTCACGGCCAGGTGGTCGTTCCAACAGCAATGATAATTCACGATAGGCACGTGCATGAGAAGTTAAGTCATCGTATACAATAAGGACATCTTCACCTTTTTCCATAAAATATTCAGCGATGCTTGTTGCTGCATAAGGGGCAATATAGCGTAACCCTGGTGCATCTTCATCAGAGGCAACCATGACAATGCAGTATGGCATGGCCTCATATTTTTTAAGTTGAGCGATTAATTTGGCTGTGGAAGATTTTTGTTGACCGATCGAACAAAACACACAAATCACACCTTTGTCTTTTTGATTAATGATGGTATCAAGCGCAATGGCTGTTTTACCAATCTGACGATCACCAACAATGAGTTCTCTTTGACCTCGTCCTATTGGGATAAGAGCATCGATTACTTTGATTCCTGTTTGCATAGGTATTGTTACAGGATCACGTTCCATAATCGTGGCGGCTGGTCGTTCAATCGGAAATCGCACAGAGGATTGAATTGGCCCTAAGTTATCCAGTGGATTTGCAGAGGCATCAATGACTCTGCCTAAACAAGCTTCACCAACAGGAATATCCACCACTCGACCGGTTCTTACAACAACTGAGCCTGTTAAAACATCAAGTGAAGATCCTAACATGATAACACCAATCTCTTGCTCATCTAGATTAAACACAAGTCCTAACTCATCATTATCAAAGACAACTAACTCATCAGCAAATACAGATTGTAATCCTGATACGGTTGCAACACCGTGGCTGATTGATGTGACATGACCAATTTCATCAATTAAAAGAGATGATTGCTTTGGTAATGATGCAATGCTTGTGTCTAAGTCTTCAATTAATTGTTCAAGTGGTAATGATCTTAACGCATCATTCGCTTTCATTTTGATCATCCTCATTTAATGTTGGAAGACTTTTAAGTATTTTCTCTTGGATATCATCGAGATAATGGGTTGTATTCCAACCAATTCGATATCCCTCAAGCTCAAGTAAGAAGCCACATCCAAGTTTAGATTCTTGTGAAAAAGATAGTGTGATTGATAAATCAGTTAATGCTTTTAATGTATGTGTGATTTTTTCTTTTTGCTGATCTGTTATTGAAAAAGCGCTCTTTAAATGACCATGTTGTTCTTGTTTGAATGCTTCTATCATTTTATCAGATTCTTGATCACTGAGTTGATTTAATTTGTTGATAAACACATCAAACACAACCAATTCAAGTGATACATCTGCAAGTTGGTTTAAAGTTAAGTTGGCAAGATGACATGCATATCTGCTAAGCTGGTCTCTTAGCTCGATCATGTAACGATTTGCTTCAAGCGATACTTCTTTTTGCCACTGTTTTTGTAGCGTTGCAATTTCTGCTTTTGATTCATTGATCAATTCTTGCTTTTGCTTTACAACCTCTTGACGCATACTCTTATATGTCTCTTCTTTTTCATTATCAAGCTCTTTAATCCGATGTTCATAATCGTGTGTGGTTTGGACTGCTGTCTGTGCTTTTTGTTGAGCTCTTGCTTCGCGATCTAATATTTCTTGTTCTCTTTGGTCCATCACAGTTACAATCGGACCATATAGAAATTTCCTTAGTAAAAATACTAAAATGATGAAATTAATAATTTGAAAAAGAACAGTACTCCAATCAATCATCATGATTAAGCACCTGCCTTTCTATTGTGAAATAAAAAATTGCCAAAATGGGTTTGCAAATATCAAAATCATCGCAACGACAAAACAATAAATTGCGGTTGATTCAACCATGGCTAAACCAACAAACAACGTCCGAGTAATGGTGTTTGCTTCATCAGGCTGTTGTGCGATTGCACTTAAAGCTTGTGAAACAGCCCTTGCTTGACCAACAGCAGGACCGATTGATCCAATTGCCATTGTGATTCCAGCAGTAGCGATTGATATCACACCAATTAGCATCATGCTTTCCATATTATTCTCCTCCTTCTTGTTTCTTTTTAGTTGCTTCACTTGCAGATGCAATATAAACCATTGCAAGAATTGCGAAAATGTATGCTTGAATGATACCGATTAATAGTCCAAAAGCTTGCATAATAATAGGAAAAATAAGTGGTGTGATTGTCAGTAGAATACCAACAATAATAGAGCCACTCATGATATTGCCATAGAGACGAACTGCTAATGAAAGTGTTCGACTTAATTCGCCAATAATGTTAAATGGAAGCATTAATACATTTGGTTTGATGTATTGCCTCAGATAGTTTTTGATTCCTTGATTTGATATTCCAAATACTGGAACAGCAATAAAGACACTGATGGCTAAAGCAACAGTCGTCGATAATGAACTTGTTGGTGCAGTATATCCAGGAACAATGGTGAGTATATTTGAAATAGCAATGAATATAAACAAAGTACCAATAAAGGGTAAATATTGTCCTGGAGTCTTGCCACTTACTTCTTTAATTTGGTTGTTGATAAGATCAATTAATGCTTCTAAAAGATTTTGACCTTTTGATAGTTCTCCTTTACTTGTTAAACGTCGCGTGATCATCACACTAACAAACACCAAAAGGAGCATGACCAACCAAGTCATGATTAATGTCATATTAATGGTAATCCAGTGCCACTCAAATACAATGATAGTGTCAGGATTTCTTAGCATGATGATCCTTTCTGGTTATCTTATTCAGCTGATTATTGGTTTGATGTTTAATCATAAGCCATTGACGGACTACGATAAAAGATACAATGCTTGCCAAGGCGTAATAACTTGCAAACCAAAATAGTGCAATTAAACTAATCATCAGCAAAGCACTTCGGATAAGAAAGCTGATCAGAATATGTGTACTTGGATGTTTTGCATCACCAACACGATTCACTGTTATCCATAATCCCATAAAATATAAGTAGCTGAGCAAGCCTCCACATAGTAAGGATATAAATAGTATCGTCCATTTCATAGGCAATGTCCTTTCTTTAATCGTTATCTAGCTCTTTTTTAATCCAAATCCAAGCATTGAAAATACCTGCAAACAAACCAAGAATAATCATGGTCAATGTCCAAGAATAGCCGCTGATCCAGCGTTTATCCATCCAGGTCCCAATGATCACCCCACCTATGGTGTAAATGGCAATGGTCCAACCCACCAGTCCAAACATACCCATGCCAAATAGCAATTGGTTACGATTCTTCTTACCTTTGTTATGACGTGAAATTTTCTTTTTAACCGTTTGTTTAAATTGTTTGGAGTGATCATCTGTGGATTTGTTCTCCATTATTCTCTCCTCCATTCCACATATCGACGAATGGTATCCGATTCAAGTTTCGCCATGGCCATCTTTGCTTTTTTTTCTGTTTGTTTGATGATAGACCATTCATGTTCAATGCGTTCTTCAAGAAGATCTAAATCATCATTAACCATGGTATTAGGTGTGGATATCCAAACATCATCATTTTTCTTAATTAATACACCGCCATCAATCGCAACATATGTTTCGTGTTGTGCACCTACTAACACTAAAATGCTTGTTTCAAGAGGAGCCACATAATCAATGTGTTTTGGTAATAGAGTAAAATGACCATTAATCGCTTCAGCATGTATTTTATTAGCTTTTTGCTCTAATAAAATCTTAGAAGGCAATAGTATAAAAACATTCATCATGATCCATCATCTCCGTTTTCTTTATACTTTTCTTGATCAACTTCTTCAACACTACCAATCATGTATAATGCTGATTCTGGAATGTATACAAACTCATCATTCAAGATGCGCTCACAACCACTGAGTGTTTCTTCTAAGCTTACAAGAGTACCTTCAATTCCAGTGTATTGTTCAGTTGTTACAAATGGTTGAGTTAAAAAGCGTTCAAGTCGTCGTGCTCGTTGCACAATTTGGCGATCATTTACTGAAAGTTCTTCAAGTCCCAACATGACAATGATGTCTTTGAGTTCCTCAAATTCTGCTAGTGTTCTTCTTACTTGCTGGGCTATATCGTAGTGTCTTTTACCCACAACATCAGGACTTAATAACTTAGAAGTTGATTTTAATGGATCGATGGCAGGGTATAAACCCTCTGAAGCACGCTTTCTTGATAAAATGATGGAAGCTGAAAAATGATTAAAGGTGTGTGTTGCTGATGGATCTGTAAAATCATCAGCTGGAACATAAACTGCTTGAATGGAAGTAATGGCACCATTTTTTGTATTTGTAATCCTCTCTTGTAGATCTGCCATCTCACTTGCAAGTGTTGGTTGATATCCCACACGTGATGGCATTTTACCTAAAAGACCAGAAACCTCAGATCCAGCTTGAACAAAACGAAAGATATTATCGATTAGTAATAAAACATCTTGTTTTTGATCATCTCTAAAGTATTCAGCAATGCTCAAAGCGGCATGACCTACGCGAAAACGAACACCTGGCGGTTCATTCATTTGACCAAAAATCATGATGGTATGATCTAAAACACCGGCATCGATGATGTCGCGGTATAGCTCTTCAGCTTCACGTGAGCGCTCTCCTATACCACAGAAAAGACTAACGCCTTCATGGTTTTTTACAGTATTGTTGATTAACTCAGTGATGAGTACCGTTTTTCCAACGCCAGCACCACCAAACAACCCAGCTTTGCCACCGCGTTCTAAAGGTGCGAGTAAATCCAGTGCCTTAATTCCTGTATGAAATATTTCTGAAGTCGTGGTTTGTTCTGATAATTTTGTTGAAGGCTGATAAATGCTTCGCCATAAGGCGTTTTCTATGGGATCTTTATCATCAATAGTTTCACCAAAAACATTAAGCATACGTCCTAATACTTGATCACCTACTGGCACATGTAAGCTTAACCCATCGCCAGTTACATTTGCTCCACGATAACACCCACTTGTTGATGTAAATGCAATGGCACGTACAAGATGTGGTTTTGGGTATGAAATGACTTCAACGAAAATGTTGTTTTTTGCTTTAATGGTTAACAGGCTATGCATCGGTGGAATTTCAGCATCAAAAAAAACATCGACAACATTACCTCTGACTCGCTGTACGACACCCATGTAGTTTGAACTATTATGATTCAATGATGGAGTACTCATTGGATCACTCCTTACTTTTACGTTGGAATGTAAAATTCAGTGAACGTCCAGGTGAATTTTATTAGTTGAGAGTGAAAAAAATAACAACTCTTATTACCTCTATTTTACAATAGTTACACAAAGAAAACAAAAAAGTGCCTAAAACCCTTATATTGGCT
>CAYGIY010000059.1:0-8181 GCA_964350055.1 uncultured Erysipelothrix sp. | reverse complement strand
GTCATACATTCACCTTCTTTATTTGGTCTTTTAATCCAGTTAGATGTTCAATTCCTAATGCAATATCAAACATCAGTGCTTCAGTTTTTGCTTTTGTTGTGATATTAACACCAATTGGCATGTCCTGAATGTATCCCATCGGAATCGTCATGCTTGGATAGCCAGAAAAATTACCAAGAACCATGTAGTTCTCACTAATTAAGTGTTTAGCAGATAATTTGTCAATATTATCATCCCCAATTTTAGGAGCAATTGTTGAACTTGCCGGTGCAATTAATGCATCCACATGGTCCAATGCATGGCTGAGTTCTTGTACTAGCAAACGTCTAACTTTTTGAGCCTTTTTAAATATAAACTCCTGGTTTTCATCTTTAAGTCCATAGCTACCAATAACAAAACGTTTTCTTAGTAGCGGATTAAAACCAATCGTTCGTGATACTTTCATGATTTCCTCTAAACTAGAACCAGGTTGTCTAAGCCCAAAATTAACTGCTGTCAAATTCGCGTGGTTTGCTGTTGCTTCACAATTTGCAATAATGTAGTACGTGGGCAATGCTGTTTTTAATAAGTCTTCATTGATTTCAACTTCGACCACTTCGGCACCAGTGTCTTGGATTTTTCTAAGGAGTTCATTAAATAAATCACACGTCTCAGCATGATCGATATGTTGTATGACATTTTTAAGTATTCCGATCTTTTTGCCTTTTAAATCCCCTGTTAAATCACTGGCAAAAGGAATCAATGGTTCAATTATCGTGGTTGGATCTAGCGGATCAAATCCTGAAAGTGCTTCAAGTGTTACAGCAGCATCTAAAACATTGGTTGTAAAATAACCAACATGATCTAAAGAAGACGCATAAGGAATCACTCCATATCGTGAAATTCTACCATAGGTAGGTTTAACACCAACAATGCCACAAAAGGATGCTGGTTTACGAACACTATCACCAGTATCACTACCAAGAGCCATTCTAACAGCACCTGCTGCAACAACAACAGCAGATCCTGATGAAGAACCACCAGCTTGATGTTTTGGATTGTAGGGATTATAGACAGGACCTGTAAAACTTGTTAATCCTGTTCCACCCATACCCAGTTCATCAAGTGCCGTCTTTGCTACAATCACACCACCTTCTTCTTTGATTTTTTTGATTGCTGTCGCATCATAAACACCAATGTAGTTTGAGAGTATTTTTGATCCTGCTGTTGTTAGAATACCTTTTGTCACAAAATTGTCTTTTGCTGCAATAGTCCACTGACTTAGTAGTCCTTGCTTGTTTGAAGGTGAAACATCATCCAAAATCGTAATACTTGCGTTAGTCATCGGTTGAATACGATGCAATTCTTTTTGTGCTTTTAAAATGTTATCACTCATTTAATCACCTTAGGGACAATCACATATCCATCTTGTTTGTTTTGTGTATTTTTTAAAGCTTCATTGACAGGTAACACATGATTGACTACATCTTCTCTAAAATAGACGATTGGTTCTTCAAAAGGATATACCATTGGTTCTATCTTCTCTGTATTGATGGCATTAAGCAAGTCAATTTGATCCATTAACACATTGAATTCTTCTGATATCTCAACAATTTCTAGTTCACTCAATGAAAAATTGAGTTCGTCTGCTAGTTCTATGATTAAATCTCGATTCATTTCTTTCATACAGGCATTCCCTCTCTATGATTGGATATAAGTAATCGTTGGGCGACTTTGATTTGGTAATCGCTCTATAATTGACAGTGTCTTGTTTAAGGTCATTACTTCTACTAGAATATGCGCTTGTGGGTTTTCAAACCCTTCAATAATTGCTGCGGCTAGTTGTGTGGTCGCTTTTAATTCCATAAACGTTTTGGCAACTAGTTGTATATCTATTTTTAAATAATTAAGTTCATCATTAATGTAACGTCCTTTACCAATCACACCAACTGCTTCAGGTAACAACTGTTGCAATGATTGCTTTAAACCATTGAATGAGCTACTCGTGATTGGATCAATGCTACTTGCTTCGTTACTTGGGAAAATAAGCCAACGCTCATTATTTCGTTGGAACTGTCCACTTCGAGATACAAAGTAACCATCACCAATATACCCTCCAGCAACTACAGAATCAACACTTTTAGTTGAATATAGTCCAATATAGATGGGTATCTCTCCCACTGTATTGAGTGTCCGCAAATAACTTTCTAACTTACGTCCAACATCACTTGCATACTCATACAAACGTGTTTCATCAATGTCATAAATCGTAACACTTGTGGCTGTTTCTATACGTTGAACTTGATTTAAAACGATAGCAACCGCAATTCCGCCTAGTGTCAAACCGTCTCCTTGTGATTGCATAAAGTTAATTTCCACAATATCAGCAACAAGTACTGGATCTTCTAATACAATCCCATCACCAATATCAAATTCACTACCTGTTGGCGGATTTAATCCTTGAGGATTAGTCGGTGACTCTCTTCGCACCAAAGATAATAGTCGATCATTATTTATAATCTGACCTTCTTGTAGGATGAACTCATTGACAGAAAAATGAGCTTTTGATTTTTCAATTAACTGACTGCCAATTTCTTGAATATCATAAGAACCCAGATAAGTACCATGATAATTTCGAACTGATGAAGGATTAAAATCAACAACAACCGGATAACTCCCTGTAACGCCTGGTATTATGACTGTGTTATCTGGATCATCGTTATTATCTGGTGTACACCCTGCTATCAATAAGATTGCCATTAGCAATATTAACCATTTACTTTTCAAGTTTGTTTACCTCCTCAATCAATCGAGCCTCATCCCAAATCGTGACATCAAGTGTCTTTGCTTTATCTAATTTTGAACCTGCTTGCTCACCGGCTATGACCAAATCAGTTGATTTAGAAACCGACGATGTTATATTTGCACCAAAATTCGTGAGCAATTCTTTTACTTGATTACGTGTAAAATGGCTTAATGAACCTGTTAAAACGATTGTTTTATCTTTAAAAATAGTCGTGATTGCTTCATTTATTTCTTGTTGACTTAATTGACACCCAACATCGAGTAAATGTTCAATTAAACGACGATTTTCGTCTTGTTCAAAGTATGAAATCACAGATTGTGCCATTGCTGGACCAACTTCATTGATTTCCAGTAGTTGCTTATAGCTAACACTGATTAAACGATTGATGTTTAAAAAATGCTGTGCTAAAATCATCGAAGCTTTCTGACCAATATGACGTATACCTAAGCCATAGAGAAAGCGGTGAAACCCAACATGTTTGCTATTTTCAATAGCACTTAATAGTTGATCAACTGATTTCTCTGCAAACTTATCTAATTTGAGTAATTCATCCTTTTTGTCCTTTAAAGAATAAATACTTTCAATTGAAGTTAGAAGTTGTGCTTGATACAGCTGTTGCACACGTTTTTCCCCTAACCCTTCAATATTTAGTGCATCTCGGGAAGCATAGTGAATGAGTGATTCTATGATTCGTCCTTGACAGTTTGGATTAATACAATAAACATCCACTTCACCACTAAGTTGAACAGTCTTTTCATGACAAATCGGACATTTCCAATCATACTGATAAGGTTTACTTTGTTGAGGTCTTTTATCAAGCACGACTTCGGCTACTTCTGGGATAATATCGCCTGCTTTTTGAACAAGCACCACATCGAAAACGCGGATATCCTTTTTTGTAATGTAATCAAAATTATGAAGTTGAGCAAATCCAACTTGGGTTTGAGCCAATATAACTGGTGTAAGTTTAGCATTTGGTGTGATTTTGCCAGTGCGACCTACTGTTAAAAAGATATCTTCTACTACAGTCATCGCTTGTTGGGCAATAAACTTATATGCCACGGCCCACTTTGGTGTTTTAGATGTGTACCCAATTTTTTCTTGCAAGTTTAGATCATTAAGCTTAATGACAACACCATCAATTTCGTAGGCTAAATCCTGGCGCTTTTGATAAATTTCATCAACATATTGGATGACATCCTCAATCTGATTCATTGATTTTGTTAAGTCATTTACTCTAAACCCAAGTGATGTTAATCGTTTTAAAGATTGTGTATGTGTTTGCATTCCATGGTCACTTGCATCTGCCCAAAAATAAGCAAACATGGCTAATTTTCGCTTGGCAACCATCGTTGAATCAAGTTGCCGGATGGTACCTGCAGCAGCATTTCTTGGATTTGCAAATGGTGCTAATGAATCTATTTCTCGTTGTTGATTCAAAGCTTGAAAGATAGGTTTAGGCATGTAAATTTCACCACGAACTTCACATGAGATAGGTTCATTTAAAACAAGTGGTATGGATTGAATTGTTCTCACGTTGTTTGTGACATCTTCTCCCACTTCGCCATCGCCACGTGTTAAAGCTAGCTCTAAATTGCCTTGCTTGTAATGCAAAGAGATAGCCAATCCATCAATTTTGCATTCTACGACATATTCAGGAAACTTTGTCTCTTTAAGTAACCGTTGGTGAAAAGCCATTAGCTCATCATTAGAATACACATTGCCTAACGAAAGCATGCTTTTTTTGTGTGCAACCTTATTAAAACGTTCCAACACTACACCTCCGACGCGTTGTGTCGGTGAGGTTGGATCAAAATATTCTGGATACTTATGTTCTAATGCAATCAGTTCTTGCATCAAATTATCATAAACTTCATCAGAAACAGAAGGTGCATCATACCCATGATATTCGATATTGTATTGATGTAACAATTGCCGCAGCTTTAAAATTCGATCCTTACTCATGAAAATGTCCCTTCTTTTTTACTCAGTGATGAATGACTAGCAAGAATGCTTTTGATTCCATGTGGATAGTCAAATGCAACAACCACAAGCTGACCTTGAATATCAATTACGACCCCATCACCAAAGGTTGTGTGTGTCAGCAATTCCCCTTTACTATATTTTACCGTAGATGAGGTTGAAAAGTCTGCTTTTGGTGTGTATAAACCTTTTACTTTGACTTGTTTGTATTGAGAAGCAATGTGATGTTCAATCACGTCATCATCTATTTCCTTAATAAAACGAGATGGTGTTTTGGGACGATCAAGCACATAACTATACCCCATACTCTCACTCAAATACAACTGTTTTTTTGCACGTGTCATGGCAACATATGCCAATCGTCGTTCCTCTTCTAAACCAAGTTTGCCTTCTGCCATGCTACGTTCATTTGGGAAAATACCTTCACTCATTGCCATCAAAAATACCACATCAAATTCTAATCCTTTGGCAGCATGAACCGTCATAAGTTGGACATAATCACTTTGAAGTACTTCTGATTTATCACCATAAAGTGACACCATCTGCAGATACTCAATGATATCTGCATCAGGATAACGAAGCATAAAATCCAAAGCATCATTGATTAGTTCCTTGATGTTCTCTAAACGATCGGTTTCTTTGTCCTTCATTAACATTGGACGTAATCCGCTTTTCTCTAAAACTTCTTGAATCAGTTCATCAATGGTCATAGATTCAATTTTATTTTTGAAATATTCAATCATATCAAGAAATTCTGTCACTTTTTTTGCAGCTCCACTTGGTAATGCGGATGTCTTTTTTGCTGCTTCATAAAGGGAGACATTCATCTCATTCGCTGTTTCTTGGATTATTTGCAGTGTTTTTTCACCTATTTTGCGTTTGGGTTGATTGATGACACGAATAAACGCCAAATCATCACTCATGGTAATTAAGCGCAAGTAACTTAAAACATCTTTTACTTCCATACGATCATAAAATCGAATCCCACCATAAATGATGTAAGGAATGCCACGATCTCGCAAACTTTTTTCCATAGAACGAGAAAGATAGTTGCTTCGATATAAGATGGCACATTGTTTATAGCTAAAATTGTTTCGATTTAACTCATGAAGCTTATTGGCAATCCATTGACTTTCAACTTCATCACTTTCAAGTTGAAAGTGCATGATTTTTTGTTGATCTTCTTGATTGGTAAACAATTCTTTATCCACTCGATACTGATTGTTTTTTATCAGAGCATTGGCACCTTTTAAAATAGATGGGGTTGAACGATAGTTTTCATTTAGCACAATCGTCTCACAAGGTGAAAATTCTTTTTCGAAGTTTAAAATAATATTCACATCTGCACCACGCCATGAGTAGATTGTTTGATCTGGATCACCCACAACATAGATACTATTTGTTTCTGATTTTAGTAGCTTTAATAGTTCATATTGAATATGATCTACATCTTGAAATTCATCCACATGGATGTATTGAAAACGACGTTGCCACTTTTCGCGTGTGTTTGCTGATTGTTTAAACATTAAAACGGTTTTTAATAATAAATCGTCAAAATCAAGCCAGTAATTCTTTTCGCATTTATCAAGATAATAGGCATACACTTGTGCTTTCTTTTTCTCAAAAGGATGTGAGCCTGCAAGTGTCATGGCATGCTCTGCTGTAATATTGGCTGCTTTATTTCCTCCAATATAATCCAACATGGACCCATAAGTAAACTGCTGCGCTTGCATGTTTAGTTCCTTATATGCTTGTTTAATAAGTGATTTCTGATCATTTTGATCTAATACTGTGAAATTTCTAGGCCACCCCAGAACTCCAATATCTTCACGTAAAACACGAACACAAAAAGAGTGAATCGTTGAAACAAAAACACCTCGACCAGCATCTTTTAATAATTGATAAACACGTTCCTTCATTTCGTTTGCTGCTTTGTTTGTAAATGTAATAGCTAAAATTTGCCCTGCAAAAATACCGATTGTTTCAATTAAATACACAATGCGGCTAGTTAATACTTTTGTTTTACCACTACCTGCTCCTGCAACAATACGAACGTATTGAGATGGTGTTATCACTGCTTGTTTTTGATTGGGATTTAAACCATTAAAATCCTGCATTTTCTCACCTGCAAGTATTATAACACGTCCCCTTAGAGATAATAAACACTAGGAATAATTATGCTATAATACTACAGAGGTGAAATCATGCGATCATCAACTAAGTGGAATGATTATCAATTAATTGACGCAGGAGATGGTGAAAAGTTGGAAATGATAAAATCGTTTCTCATCAGAAGACCTGACCCCGTTGCAATATGGCCTAAAGGTAAATCCGAATCACATTGGAATCAAGCTCATGCAGTGTACCACCGCTCAAAAAAAGGCGGTGGCCATTGGGAACAAAGCAAAAAAATACCAGAATATTTAAACTTAACATACAATGATATGGTGTTTTCTTGTTCTTTGACCGACTTTAAACACATTGGCTTATTTCCTGAGCAAGCAGTAAACTGGGATTGGATGAGTGAAACCATCTCATCATCCAACCGTCATCATTTGAAAGTTCTTAACTTGTTTGCTTATACAGGGGCAGCCACCATCAGTTGTGCAAAAATGGAGCAAGTCCATGAAGTGGTGCATGTTGATGCTTCCAAAGGCATGAATCAATGGGCAAAGAATAATCTTGAACTAAATCAACTGTCACATAAAAAAGTAAGATTCATAGTCGATGATGTGAATAAATTTGTCCAACGTGAAATTCGTCGCGAACACAAATATGACATCATCATACTTGATCCACCTTCTTATGGTCGTGGTCCAAATAATGAATTATGGAAGATAGAAGATCACATTGTTGAATTGCTTAAAAATATCAAACTTTTACTTAGTGAAAAACCACTATTTGTATTACTAAATAGTTACACAAGCAATCTGTCACCTATCATGATTAATAATTTACTGACAACTGTTTTTGATCAAGGCATCATTTTTAGTGATGAAATTGAAAATAATTTGAAATATCAGATCTCTCTACTAAAAGTATTTGATAGAGCTCCAATTTGTCTCGGGTTTTATTTTCCAGAGCTGTATATGGTATTTCTTCTTTCTTATACAATAAACAGGCTACATTTTTCCTATAAAACCAAGGGGAGACAAATCTCCACCGAATAAGTTGAGCCATAAAAACAACAACTGCTCTATAAATTCTTTTATACCGACGAGGTTGATAAATTAAACGCCACAACCATTCCAAACCAATACTACGCATAACCTTAGGAGCTCGGATAGTTTTTTCAGTTAAAAAATCTATTCCTCCACCAATACCAATAGCAAGTTTTACTGTTTTTAATTTGGCTAGATTGTGAAAAATAAATTTTTCTTGATGTGGCGCGCCAAAATTACAAATCATAATAT
>CAYGIY010000058.1:0-8206 GCA_964350055.1 uncultured Erysipelothrix sp. | reverse complement strand
TGGAAAAAAAAGGACTCGTAGTAAAAAAGACAGTTGACTATGATGCGCGATTAAGAAAACTAGTATTAACACAAAAAGCGATTGATTTGCATCATTCCATTATCGATGAATTAAAAAAACTAGAACAAATACTCACCAACGATTTAACAGCAGAAGAAATCAATGCTTTTTTAGAAACAATCGCAAAGATTAAACACAATATGAAAAGAAAAGGATCTGAATAATTTATGAAGATATACAAAAAACTACTCCAATCACTCCGTGAATTTAAAAAGCCAACACTAAAAACACCAATGTATGTCTCCTTTGAGGTCGCTTTAGAAGTAGCAATTCCATTTTTAATGGCAACATTAATTGATGTTGGGATTGATGATGGTAATTTACAAGTTGTTGTTCAAATGGGTATAGCTTTATTCTTTTCTGCTCTTATTTCAATTGTCTTTGGTGCTTTAGCAGGTCGAAATGCCGCCATAGCTTCTGCAGGTTTTGCAAAAAACTTAAGAAAAGATATGTTCTACAATGTTCAGGACTTTTCTTTTGCCAATTTAGATAAGTTTTCCACATCAAGTGTTATCACAAGACTGACCACTGATGTCACCAATGTTCAAAACTCATTTCAAATGGTTGTTCGATTAGCATCAAAAGCACCAATTATGCTTGTGTTTTCATTAATCGCTGCATTTAACATTAATCATCAATTATCGCTGATATTCTTAGCTGCTATGCCTGTATTAGCAATTGGTTTATTTTTCATCATCAGAAATGCTCATCCTCTATTTAGACGTGTCTTTAGAACTTACGACCAACTCAACCGCGTGGTTCAAGAGAACTTACATGGGATTCGTGTGGTTAAATCATTTATACGTGAAGATTTTGAAATTTCTAAGTTTAAAGATATATCAAAAGAAATTCATGATGATTTTTCTAAAGCAGAAAAAACCATTGCGTTTAACTTACCACTCATGCAATTTACCATTTACACTGCTTTACTTCTTTTAGCTTGGTTTGGTGCTCGTTTAATCGTAACCAGTGGTGCTGATCCCATCAATGGATTGACAACAGGACAACTCATGAGTTTGATCACGTACACCATGCAAATCCTTATGAGCTTAATGATGCTATCATTTGCACTTGTCATGATCATCATTTCGAGAGCATCAAGTGAACGCATTGTAGAACTACTACAAGAACAAAGTGACTTGGTCAATCCTGTTGAGACGATTGATGACGTGTTAGATGGCACAATTGAGTTTAAGAATGTTTATTTTGAATACTTTAAAACATCCGAAAAATGGGTGCTTGATGATATCAATCTCACCATACATTCTGGAGAAACCATAGGTATTCTAGGTGGAACCGGGTCATCAAAGACTAGCTTGGTTCAGCTTATCCCACGATTGTATGATGTGACAAAAGGACAAGTGTTGGTTGGAGGAGTCGATGTTAATAAATATGATTTAAAGAGCTTACGACAACAAGTTGCGATGGTTCTACAAAAAAATGTACTTTTTTCTGGAACCATTCTTGAAAATTTGCGTTGGGGTAATGAACATGCTACAGAAGAAGAAATCATTGAGGCATGCAAAATTGCTCAAGCTCATCAATTCATTGAACAATTTACAAATCAATACAACAGCTATATCGAACAAGGTGGATCAAACATATCAGGAGGACAAAAGCAGCGTCTCACTATCGCTCGCGCTTTGCTTAAAAAACCAAAGATACTCATCTTAGATGATTCCACCAGTGCTGTCGATACTAAAACAGATTCTAGATTTAGAGAAGCACTTAGAAATGCGCTTCCAAATACAACCAAAATCATAATTGCGCAACGAGTAGCATCCGTTGAGGATGCAGATCGAATCGTCGTAATGGATCAAGGTCAAATAAAAGCAATTGGAACACATCAAGAGCTTTTATCTTCTAACCAGATTTATCAAGAAGTTTATCAATCACAAAAGAAGGGAGAAGTAGACAATGACACGCGTGCCTAATATCCCAAGCAATATCAAGCAAAAACCACAACTCAGTCAGATTAACCCTGACACATTCAAACGCTTGTTTGGATACATCAAACAGTATCGTGGACACTTGATTTTTGTGGTGATCAGTATCATATTGAGTGCATTAGCGAGTGCTTCTGCTGCCTTGTTTTTAAAAACGTTAATTGATGATTATATTGGTCCATTATTACTTGAAGCTACTCCAAATTTTTCTGGATTATTTCAAATTATCATGGTGATGGCTGCCATATATATGACAGGTGTTTTAGCATCATTGACTTACAATCGTCTGATGGTGTCTGTTTCACAAGGTGTACTAAAGAAAATTCGTGATGAATTATTTGAGTTTTTACAATCCTTACCTGTTCGATATTTTGATACACATAGTCATGGAGATACCATGAGCCATTTTACAAATGATATTGATACTTTGCGTCAAATGATTTCACAAAGCCTACCACAAGTGTTGGCATCTATGTTCATGTTGATTGCTGTTATTTTCTCAATGCTATTTTTAAGCATTTGGTTAACACTACTTGTCTTTGCATTTGTGTTTATCGTGTTGTTTGTTGCTAGAAAAATTGCGAGTCGTAGTGGCACATTCTTTATCAAACAGCAAAAATCTTTAGGCAATGTCAATGGTTTTGTTGAAGAAATGATTCAAGGTCAAAAAGTGATTAAAGTCTTCACACATGAAGAGAAAATAAAAGAAATATTCAACCAAAAAAATGAAGAGTTGGCTCACAACTCAACAGAAGCTAATACTTATGCCAATATATTAATGCCGATTATGAATAGCTTAGGCTATATGTTGTATGTGCTGCTTGCCTTGGTTGGTGGTGTTCTATCCATTTTAGGTGTTGTCAATATATCATTAACTGGCACTGATTTACTAACACTAGGTATCATTGCTTCCTTTTTACAATTATCCCGTAATTTCATCCAACCGATTGCACAAGTCTCTCAACAGATCAATTCCATCATCATGGCATTAGCTGGAGCTGAGCGTATCTTTGAATTACTTGATGAAAAAAGTGAAATAGACCATGGTTTTGTTAGTCTAGTGAATGTAAGAGAAGTGAATGATACACTTGTTGAAACTAATGAGCGAACGGATATGTGGGCTTGGAAATATCCATGTGATGATGGCCATGTGACTTATACGAAGCTACAAGGTGATGTGCGATTTAGTGATGTTGACTTTGGTTACACACCTGATGAACTAGTTTTACATCATGTAAGCCTCTATGCAAAACCAGGACAAAAGGTTGCCTTAGTTGGAGCAACAGGCGCAGGTAAAACAACCATCACCAATTTAATCAACCGTTTTTATGACATCGCTGATGGCAAAATTCGCTACGATGGCATTAACATCAACAAGATTAAAAAGAGTGATTTAAGACGTTCATTAGCCATGGTACTTCAAGATGTTCATCTTTTTACAGGTACAGTGATGGAGAATATTCGCTATGGACGTTTGGATGCTACAGATCAAGAATGCATTGCGGCTGCAAAGCTTGCCAATGCAGATGGCTTTATCAACATGCTTCAAGATGGTTATCAAACCATAATATCAGGCAGTGGTAACGGTCTTTCGCAAGGACAACGGCAATTAATATCAATTGCTCGTGCTGCTGTTGCTGATCCACCGGTGATGATTTTAGATGAAGCAACCTCCTCGATTGATACACGAACAGAAGTTATTGTACAAAAAGGCATGGACTCTTTAATGAAGGGTCGTACTGTGTTTGTCATCGCGCATCGTTTATCAACAATCAAAAACGCCGATGTCATCATGGTATTAGATAAAGGCGAAATTATTGAACGCGGCAATCACGATGAACTCGTGGCAATGAAAGGTCATTATCATAAGTTATACACAGGCGTCTTTGAATTAGACTAATCACCCAAGCTTGCTTGGGTTTTTCTTTGAGCATATATCTTGAATTCAAGATATTATCGATTATGATATTAGTATACAAACAAAGGAGAATCAAACATGAATCCACTTAAAGGTATCCACCATGTTACCGCTATAACAAGCAGTGCAGAAAAAATTTATGACTTTTTTACAGATGTACTAGGAATGAGATTGGTTAAAAAAACCGTCAACCAAGATGATATCAACACCTATCATTTGTTTTTTGCAGATGATCGTGGTAGTGCTGGCACTGATATGACATTTTTTGACTTTGCAGGCATTCAAAAAGCTCAAAAAGGAACTGATGAAATAGCAAAATCTTCATTTAGAGTTCCTTCAGATGAAGCACTTACCTATTTTAAAAAACGTTTTGAGCATTACAATATCAAACACGAAGATATCCGAATATTATTCAATAAGAAAACATTGGCTTTTTGGGATTTTGATGATCAAGAATACATTTTGTTTTCTGATGAAAACGATCAAGGTATTCAATCTGGTACACCTTGGTTAAAAGGTCCTGTTCCAAACGAATATGGCATAACCGGTTTAGGGCCTATTTACTTTAGAGTCAGCAATCTAGAGAACATGTCCATGATTCTTGAGCAAGCACTTACGTTTAAAAGAACCGCTAGTGAAGGCGATTTAGTGCTATTTGAAACAGGTGAAGGTGGTAATGGTGCAAGTGTTATCGTTGAACTTGATCAAGATTCACCAACCGCATTTCAAGGTTATGGTGGTATCCATCATGTGGCATTTCGTATTGAGAATAAACCTGAACTCAATCAATGGATCAAACGCTTAGATTCACTTGGGGCTAGCCATTCAGGTTATGTTGATCGCTTTTACTTCAAATCACTCTACACACGCTTGTATCCTGGGATTTTGTTTGAATTTGCTACAGAAGGCCCTGGGTTCATTGATGATGAAGAATCCTATGAAAATTTAGGTGAGACATTAGCACTTCCTATAAAATTTAGAGACAAACGAGGCGTGATAGAAAAACAAGTACGACACATCGACACGATAAGAAGTACAAAAACATTTGAGAAAAAGTATTTCGATTAAAACACCTTCGGGTGTTTTTTTATAATTAGAAACAACAACTTGTGTTTTTATCATATTACAGTATTCATACTAAAAATTTAAATGATAATATTCATACATTTTTGTCATGATTTAACATGATGATATGACTTTAACGTATCATTAATGAAGTCAATCAAAGATTTCTGTTACAATAAATGTAGAATCATATGTACAAAACAAAAATGAGGTGATTTGATGCGTGTCGGTATTGTGGATTTAGGATCAAACTCGATCCGTTTGGTTATATTTGAAACAGAGAAAAAACGATTGAATAGAATCATAAATGTTAAACACCAAGCAAAAAGTGTGCTTTACATTAAAGAAAACAAAATGTCTTTAGATGGTGTGACTGCGATTATTGGTTCATTAAAAGAATTGGTATTTATTGCAGATGTTTATAAGTTGGATGCTTTTCGGATTTTCGCAACGGCATCTCTAAGAAACATCGGCAATTCAAAAGAAACGATTCAAGCGATTGAATCTGTGATATCACGTCGGATCGACTTATTAAGTGATGCTGATGAAGCATTACTTGGCTTTGAATCTTTAATGCAAAACAATGAAAACGAAAATGAAGCATGTTTGATTGACATTGGTGGTGGTTCAATGGAAATCACACATTTTAAAGATGACCATGTATTCAACACCACATCCATCCCCTATGGAAGCTTGTCATTTTACTCAAAACATGTTCATAATATTATACCCAATGCACGTGAGCAAAAAGAAATGCGAACTTTCATCAATGATCAATTCAAGAAAGTTACTTGGCTAAATGATGTCAATGTCAAATCAATCATTGGTATTGGTGGCTCTTCACGTGCTTTATTAAAAGTGTGTAAACATATTGACTGTCAAGGAACAAGTAAAAAAGATAGAACACTAGATGCTCAAGTCATCGGGCAATTATCAATGCTCGATGACTCTCATAGTAAATCAATCATTAGTGCTGTTCCAGATCGATTAACAACGATGATTCCAGGAGCAATCATGGTGGATGAACTTATGAAACTAGTGAGTGCTCAAGAATTTATCGTTTCTTCTGCAAGTGTTAGAGAGGGATATATTTATCGTAATATGATCAAATGATGATACAAAAACATTCATACATCAATCGAGAAGTGAGTTGGCTACACTTTAACAATCGTGTCCTCTACATGGCGGATCGACAAGACATACCAATCGTTGAGCGGTTGCGTTTTGTTGTGATTGCATCTAATAATCTTGATGAGTTTTACATGATTCGAGTTGGAGGTCTTTTTGATCAACTTCACTTAAAAAATAGTTATGATAATAAGACAGAGTTAACTGCATCACAACAACTAAAACTGATTTCAAAGTTAACACTAGTGCACCAAAAACAGTTGAATCAAATGTATATCAAAGTAGTTCAAGCACTCACACAACTTCAAGTTAACGTGCATCATCCAGATGACTTAAAAGCCAACGAGATTGAATATGTTGGTGAAGTGTTTAAACAACAGATTAAATTGAAATTGACTTGTGTGATCATCGATAGACGTCATCCATTTCCACAGTTGCTTAATAAGGAAACCTATCTATTTGTCTTACTAAAGAAAGAGCAAAAACAACAATTGGGGTTTATTCATCTTCATAAAGCATTTATTCCTGAGTGGATTACCATACCTTTTGGTCTTGGCTTGTCTTTAGTGCTCACTGAGGACTTGATTGAACAATCTCTTGATCAACTATTTAAGGGGTATGATGTCATTGAAAGTTCACTTGTAAGAATGACTCGAAACGCTGATCTTGATTTAGATGTGGCACGTGATGAAGACATGGATTTTCGTGAGGTTATGAAACATGTGCTTGAAAACCGCAAAAAACTACAACCTGTACGATTGGAAATGAATCGTAATGTCCTTTTGATTAAAGAAGAACTCATAAAGCATCTACAACTTGATCCTAATCATGTATTTATTAGAAAAACACCTTTTTCATTTGGATTAATTCGCCCAATTGAAACATTCCTTAAAAAAAGAGAGCCAGATGCTTTTTTTAAACCTTTTACATCTGCAATCACACCCTACTTAAAACAAAATCACTCCATAATATCGCAAGTTCTAAAACATGATGTTTACTTAATCTATCCATATGATAGCTTTGATAGTTTTATTGATTTACTAAATGAAGCAAGTCTTGATCAACGTGTTGTTGCAATCAACATTACGTTGTATCGCGTGGCAAAAAACAGTCAAGTGATTACTGCGTTAAAAAAAGCTGCCGAAAATGGTAAAATGGTCACTGTTGTGATTGAGCTAAAGGCACGCTTTGATGAAGAATCAAACATTGAATGGTCATCAGAACTTGAAGAAGCTGGCTGTCGTGTCATCTTTGGCTTTGTTGGTTATAAAGTGCATGCTAAGATTGTAACCATTGTGATGAATAATCAAGAGAAAAAACAAGTAATCACCCATATTGCAACAGGTAATTACAATGAAATAACAGCTAAGCAATATTCGGATATTTCTTTGCTAACATCACATCAAAAGATAGGTGAAGACGCGATTGCATTCTTTGATATGCTTGTATCTCAAGATCTAGATATCTTACATAGAACCACATTGACACACTTTCTTATCGCCCCTGTCACATTCAAAACTACTTTACTTCAGTATATTCAACAAGAAATAAATTATCATCAGAAACATCAAAATGGTCATATTATCTTTAAAGTAAATGCATTAACCGATAAAGAAATCATTGATGCATTAATTGCTGCTGCACAAGCTGGTGTGCAAGTAGATTTGAATATCCGTGGGATTAA
This sequence comes from uncultured Erysipelothrix sp., assembly GCA_964350055.1. Taxonomy (GTDB): domain Bacteria; phylum Bacillota_I; class Bacilli_A; order Erysipelotrichales; family Erysipelotrichaceae; genus UBA6182. Next base: position 405 of record CAYGIY010000058.1, on the reverse strand, counting down.
TTGTCTTATGCCTCAACAAAATATGAACATTGTTTCTCATATCGGTCGTTATTTAGAGCATGCTCGTTTATACTACTTTAATCATCATGCTCAAAACACATTACTGTTAAGCTCAGCAGATGCAATGACACGCAACACTCAAAAACGAATTGAACTGGCAATACCAATCTTAGATTTGTTGATTAAAGAAGACATCATCACGTATTTAAAAACGATGATGATACCCACCGCTAACATGTGGGTATTAAGTAAGAAAGGTATTTACAAACATCAATCAAAAAACATACCAAAAATAGACAATCAAACCATGATGCAAAACCAACCTCATTATATTCAACCACAACACAAAAAGAATCTCATACAGCGATGGAATAAAAAGTAATAAACAAGATATGATAATAGATG
>CAYGIY010000057.1:550-8238 GCA_964350055.1 uncultured Erysipelothrix sp. | reverse complement strand
TACTTCCTTCATAAATAAAAAAAGACTGTCGACTTTATTTGTCAACAGTCTGAAACGTCTGGTTTAAATTGAACCAGACGTTTTTATTTGCTTTCTAACAAGCACACGATTTTTCCCTAAGCGCGTGATGATTTCAAAACCAAGTGCTAAGTATTGATTGAGTGTTCCTGTATACTGTGGTTTATTTTGATTTACAACGTGTAATGGAAATGCTTCTACTAAACCACCACCTTGTGATTGGATATAAGCCATCGCACAAGCCAAGACTGAAGCCGATAATCCTTCTTTGCGGTGATGCTTATCCACAAACACACACGCAATCCGCCACTCTGGTTTTATCGTATTTGTTTGCATAAACTCTTGATAAGCCACACTACGATCAAACTGAACAAAATATTCTGCTTTTCCAACATTACACCAACCAACCGGTTCATTTGATTCATACACGATAATTCCTGTTGCTTGATCATCCTTAACAAAGCTTCGTTTTAGGTTGTAACGTTCTTCTCGGGTTGTTTTATTATAAAGAGATGCAGGTATCCGATGATACACACACCAACACCCCCCGCGCACCCCTTTGTGTTTGCCAAAGAGTTGTTCAAAGTCAGACCAGGTTGTTTCATCTAATGGTTTATAGTCCATGTTAACCTCCAAAAAAAGACCATGTTATGGCCTCTATGTGTTTGTTTTTTCTAAATCTTGACGTATTTTTGTCGTCGATATGCCTTCTGTTCTTGGTAAGTACACGACATCACAATATTCTTTAAGGTAGTCAAATTCGCCTTCCCAGTCATCACCGATTGTAAAGATATCAACATCATAATGTTGGATATCATGAATCTTTTGATCCCATGATGCTTCAGGAATAACAAGATCAACGTATCGAATGGCTTCAAGCATTGCTTTGCGTTCTTGATAAGGATGATAGGATGATTTTCCTTTAAAGCTATTGAGCTCTTCAGTTGAACATGCGACGATTAAATAATCACCGAGTGATTTGGCGCGTTTAAGCAAACGGATGTGTCCGTAATGCAATAAATCAAAGGTTCCATATGTAATGATTCGTTTCATAGTTTCACGTTGTGTACCACATTTTGAACATCATCTACTTCATCAAGCATCGCTAATAGACGATCAAATGCGATTTGATCTTCACTATTTAGTGATACTTCATTTTGTGGGAGGTATGTGGTCTCAAGTCCTTCAAACTCAACCTCTTTTAATAATACTTCGATTGCTTCTTTGGCTTTGTATACATCCGTCGGTGCTACAAGAAGATTAATCTTACCTTCTTGGCTTTCAATATCCATTACTTCAACATCTGCTTCAATGCAAGATTCTAATACTGCTTCTTCATCATCATAAGCAAACAACAATGATCCAACATGATCATATAAAAACACCACACTATTTAACACACCCAGTTTGCCTTGGTTTTTATTAAAGCAATTGCGAACTTCGGCGTATGTGCGATTGACATTATCACTCAAACACTCCACAATCACATTGCTTTCACCAGGGCCATAGCCTTCATAGCGCACTTCTGTGTATGAGGTGTTTTCATTGCCTTTGGCTTTATCAATGGCACGCTTGATAATATCTGAAGGTACTTGTGCTGTCTTTGCTTTATCAATGATACGACGCAATGATAAGTTCATTTCAGGGTTAGGTTCACCTTGTTTGGCTGCCATGTAAATCTCTTTACCAAAGCGTGAATAAACTTTTGTTTTGGCAGAAGAAGTTTTTGCCATTGCCGCTTTGCGGACTTCAAATGCTCTTCCCATATAATCTACTCCTTTTCAAATCGGTGTTTTTGTATTTTAGCCATAATGCCACCAATCCATGTGTGTGGTACAAAACGCACCAGAAACACAATAAGATGATGCGATGATTTTGATAGTATGATTGGTTTACGTTTGTGAAGTCCAATAACAAGTCGCTCTACGGCTTGTTGAACTGTTTGTGAACCAATGAGTTTAAACCCCTTTGGCTTTAAGTGACCCGGTTGAACACTAGCCACTTGATTAAATTCAGTTGCCACAGGTCCGGGGCAGAATGTGGATACACTTATTTTAGAAGATTTTAGTTCCTCTTGTAAAGCCAGTGAGAAATTAAGAACAAAATGCTTGCTTGCATAATAGATACTCATGTATGGTCCTGGCATAAAGGATGCCAGTGATCCAATATTACATATTTGACTATTTTGCTTCATCAGTGGTAGACACCCATGGGTAAGCTGGGTTAAACGCAACACATTGACAATGATCATGTTATCTTGTTTGGTAAGATCTGTTTGTGCAAACGCACCATAATCGCCAAACCCTGCATTATTGACCAATAAATCAAGGGTGATGTTGTTGTCTTTTATAAGTTGTACCAACTGATCAATGCTATCTTCAAGTAGTAAATCAAGGGCAATGACTTTGACTTCGCATTGACCAATGGACTTTACTTGTTTTGCTAATGCTTCTAGTTGATTTAACCGACGCGCTGTTAAAATCATGTTGGTGTTTTCTTTAGCAAGTTGACATGCAAGCTCATAGCCAATGCCACTTGATGCTCCTGTGATTAATGCCCACTTACTCATAGACGAATCTCACCTTCACATTTGTTTTTAACTGATTCGATGACATCTTTAAGAATACTACTAATCATATCATCCGTATACATTTGATTGGCTACAAATTGTAAATTGAGTGCAATTGAATGCTTATCTTCACCTAGTTTTTCATTTTCAAAGACATCAAATACATCGACTTGTTCAATATATGTGGAAGCTTCTTTAATGGTTTGACGAAGGTGATCAATTGAGGTCGATTTTGCTAAAACAAACGCCAAGTCTTTTTCGACTTTTGGATACTTAAATACTGTTTGATACGCCACCGGTTGTTTCTTAATCGCAACCAGGGCATCAAGATTCACTTCTAAAATCCATGTGTGTTTGACATCTAAGGTCTTAGCCATCAACGGATGAACTGCTCCACAATAACCAATGAGCTGATCATCAAGAAAGACATTTGCACTTTGATGTGGGTGCAGCCATGTTTGAATGGTATCCACAGGTTTAAACTTCAGCGGTTTGTTGATTCCCATTTGTAAAACAACTTGTTCTATCATGCCTTTTAAGGTATAGAAATTAGCTGCAATGGCTTGTTGTTGCCATGATGAATCAACCAAAGGATCACTGATGATGATGCATAAACGCCATTGTTGTGTGTCTTTACCATATACTTCTGATAATTCAAAGAAGTTATTTGGTTTATTTTTGTAGCTTTGATTGTAACTGACAACATTTATACATGAACGGAACAGTTGATTGCGTACCATTTTTCGATCTTCTGATAAAGGTGAAAGAATAACCATAGGGTTTTCAAGTGGGTATGGTCCTTTTTGATAGCTAGGATTAACCAAGGTATAAGTGACCACTTCTTGTAATCCAAATCCCATGAGGATTTGTTGTAGTTTACGATGGAGCTGTTGTTTTTGGTCTAATCGACCTGCCGTTTCTGCAAGTTTAAGTGGTGTCATAGGCAACACATCATAACCAACCACTCGAATGACTTCTTCAATTAAATCAGCACCAATTGCTAAATCCAAGCGATAGGATGGTATCGTACAGGTGATTAATCCTTGATGGATTGTTGGTTCAAATTGCAAACGCTCAAACACATCCATGATCACATCCACTTCAATTTTCACACCAAGTAAAGCATGTATTTCAGCTACTGATACCGATACTTGTCTGTTTATTGTTTCTTGTGGTTTGATAGAAACCACTTTATGGATTCCTTGTGCATCTGCTAGTTGTAGTAAAAGATCGGTTGCACGTGCTATGGCGTAGGTGGCTGCTTGTGGGTCAATGCCCTTGATAAAACGTGTGGCAGCATCAGAAATCAGATTCAATCGACGACTGGTTTGGCGTATTTGTACACGATCAAAGTGAGCGACTTCAATAATAATGGATGTCGTGTTTTCATCAATCTTGCTTTGCTCACTCCCCATAATACCCGCTAAACCAACAACTTGATTGTTGCTGGTGATGCATAAGTCTTCTGGTAAAATCCGGTATGTTTCTTCATCTAATGCAACAAAATCTAACTCATAGCCATCTTTGACGGTGATTTCATCCACAATTTTTTGACGGTCATAAAAATGCAACGGTTGTCCTGTTTCTAACATGACAAGGTTAGAAATATCGACAACATTATTAATGGACTTGATATTGGCTGCCATGAGTTTCTCTTTAATCCAATCTGGAGATTCTTTAATGGTAATCGATTCAATGATGCGTCCTAAAAACTGAGGACATCCATCCGTTTTCGATTGAATGATAAGTGGCGTATCACCAGTTCCCTCAATCTGTTTTGGATTTGGAATCATCACTTGAGTATCAAACAATGCGCCAACTTCATAGGCAAGATTATGCATTGCCATAACATCATTTCGATTTGGAGTTTGAGCAACATCCAAGATTTCATCATCCCAACCCATATACTCATAAATACTAGCACCAATTGGGGCCTCTTGATCTAACACAGCAATCCCATTTGCTTGATCAGCTGGAATAAATTTATCTGGTAAACCTAGTTCTTGATACGAACAAATCATGCCGTGGCTTTTTTGATTACGCAACATCACTGGTTGAATGACTAAGTCTTTAATCTGAGCTCCAATTTTAGCTACAATTACTTTTTGATTGGCCACAATATTAGCAGCACCACAAACAATATTTAATACTTCATCACCCACATCCACGGTTGTGATGTGAAGATGATCAGAATTTGGATGATCTTCACAGGTAAGCACATGCCCAATGACACAGTGTGTTTGACTCACAAGTGGTGTGACTGATTCTACTTCTATTCCTGCGTTGGTAAGCTTATCAGCCAGTGCTTGTACACTTATATCTGATAAATCCACTAACTGCGATAACCATTTAACACTAACGTTCATGTTATGATCCTCCTACTCAAATCTTCCAAATAAAGATAAAAAGCGACTATCATTTTGATAAAAATGACGTATATCATCCATGCCATATTTCAACATGGCAATCCGTTCAACACCACATCCAAAGGCAAAGCCAGTCACCTTGTTAGCGTCAAAACCAGCCATGGTCAACACATCAGGATGCACCATACCGGCTCCTAATATTTCAATCCATCCCGTTTGTTTACAAACACTGCAACCTTTGCCATTGCATACGTGGCAACTCACATCCACTTCCACACTTGGCTCAGTAAATTGGAAGTAACTTGGACGTAAACGAATGAATCTTTCAGATCCAAACATCGCTTGTGCAAGGGTCAGTAAGGTTGACTTTAAGTTTGCCATGCTAACCCCTTCACCCACAACAAGCCCTTCAATTTGAACAAATTGATGGGAATGTGTGGCATCATCATCGTCTTTACGATACACCTTGCCAGGACAAATTACCTTAAGTGGCACTTGATTGGCATTGGCTTCTAAGGCTCGTGTTTGAATGGCGGTTGTGTGTGTTCTTAGTAATACTGTATCACTAATATAAAAGGTATCTTGCATATCACGTGCTGGGTGATTGGCAGGAATATTGGCTCGTTCAAAGTTATAGAAGTCTAATTCTACTTCAGGCCCTTCCATCACTTGATAACCCATTGAACAAAATAAATCTTCAATTTCTTGTTGCACCAACGTGAGTGGATGCAAACGTTGTGGCAAAAATGCAACACCAGGTAATTCTATGTTGATTTTTTCTTGTTCTAAAGCAATGGCAAGTGCTGCTTGTTGCAGTTGTTCTTGCTTGTCTAAATACGCATTCATGAGTTGGTCTTTAACTTCATTAACCTGCCCACCATACGCTTTTCTTTGATTATTTGGTAAATCTTTTAAAGCACCCAATAATCCTGAAACCAGGCCTTTTTTTGAAAGGTATTGGTTACGGATATCCTGTAACTGATCTAATGATTGTGCTTGTTCTAGTGCTTGTAATCCTTGTTTTAGTATCGATTGAATATCGCTCATGACTCTCCTCCAATAAAAAAACGTCTCTGATTCAGAAACGTCTAAACGCGGTACCATTCTGATTCACTCAACTGAGTGCACCTTTTATTCCTTAACGCGGAACACGGAAGTGATTAACTTCTCTTACGGGTGAATTCATAAAAGATGTTTAAGCCTTTTCCAGCAACAGGCTCTTTCTATCAAACAGTGCTTTTACTACTATGCCCGATCAACGATTTGCTTGTTTAATTATAGTGTATCTTGACAAAAAAGACAAATTTTATCGTTTACATTCTTCTTCTTGTAGAATACCCTTTTGACAATTAGTCTGGGTTTGATCAATAATATCGTGTTCATCACACGATAATCAAATGCAAATGTTTAAAACCACTTTTTCACACTTTAGAATGTTCGAAATAATTTATGGTCTATGCTAATAAAGAGATGATAGAGTATCCTTCTTTAATCTTGATTATTAGCATTGTTACCAATCGATAAACTCATGTAATCCCTTGGCTTCTTTTTATGATTTGGTTTTCCATAATGACATGGGATGGTTATTAATGCGACTCATAATTTTCTTATCTTCAAAGAGTAGTTCAGGTATATAATCGCCATTTTCAAACTTTCTTAAAAATTCTTTCTCTTTCTTTGCTAATACCATTAAATCAAAAATATACTCTTTAACAAGCTTCTTGGTTGATTCCAGATCAAAATCGTCTTTATTTTTAATGACTGGATGAAGATCGGTCTTTATATTTCTTTTTGTGATTGAATCAATCGCTTTAGTATCAAATGTCTTATTTATACCTTTTGTTGATATTGCTGCATAGAAAATGACACATTTTTTTAACATACTTTTATTTAACTCATCAAAAAGTGAAAATTGAATCATATTTCTAACATCATATAAATCCCTAGCAGCCGCTCGACTAAGTAGTGCATTAATCTTACTACCATAGATTTCAATGGGTGCTAAAGATTTCACTTTATATTCGCTAAGGAAAAGTTTTGCCATAATTGGTCTATCTTCTGGTTCAAACACATGAGATCGTAAAGAATAGTTGATTTCAATTTTTATGTTATCCCTATTCCCACTAGAACCTAAATAATCATAAACCCAAGAATCCAAGCTATGTGGGGTTTTTGTTCTAGATTTTATCGTGAAGCCTTGTGATAGCATGTATCGATTAATGGAATTGTTAATGATTTTTCTACTTTCAAGCATTTCTTCTCTACTGTTTGTAACAAGGTAGTCCATATCTAAATCTACAGAAAGTCGTGGTAGATCGAAAATCGTAAGATTGATTGCAGTTCCACCTTTTAGTGTAAGGTTATTTTTTAGTACTGGGTTTGTATTTAGATATTCTAAAATATCTGCTAGTCTTGTTACCTTTTCAAGTGTGTCTCTGACAAACCCTAGCTCTTTTGCTTTTTTACCTAAATAGACAATGTCATAATTAGACAAGAAAATCACCATCGTTTTGAGCTATTTCAAAAATACCTTCGGGCACCATTAGTTCCCATTCGCTATTATAAGTACTATTCTTTTTTGTTTCACTAATAAGATATCGTCTACTTTTTCCAATTCTGTCATTACAATATGCAATAAATTCACTTGAAAGATGCATCTCATTTTGAAGTTGATTAAGAAGATACCCTACCTTTTGATAAAGACCCTGGATATCGTAAATTTCAAGATAATACTT
>CAYGIY010000057.1:0-540 GCA_964350055.1 uncultured Erysipelothrix sp. | reverse complement strand
TCTAAGTAGTGGATACCTTTTAAACAATTAAGTAGTTCCTCAAACCCACCAATTCTGTTAAAATCATGAATACTATCAATGACAGTTCTTTCTAGATCAGTGATTCTTACTCCTGTGGTATTTTTTGCTTCTATTACCCCTTGTTCCATCCTAGATGCAACATATTTAAACGTTATATGCTCATACTCAAAGTGGTTGAATTTTGTATTAGAAGAAACATACACTTCACGAAACACTTGGTTTGCCAACCCGTAATAATCAAAAGCACTATGGTGAGAAATATAAGCAGAATCGGTTATGGCACAAGCGATTTGAAGATGATTTGCAACAAGTTGTCCTGTTGTTGGATTTACCACAGAGTAGATATTTTTGCGTATCTTTTTGACTTTACCTTTTTTCATTAAACGATATATTTGGGAATAAGCTGTTTTTTCATTACCAACAAGATTTTTCACTTGTTTAATTGTGAAAACTGGATACTTCGCCAATTCAGTAAATACATCCATGCGATCACCTCTATCAATTGACTTACTTTATAAT
>CAYGIY010000056.1:0-8245 GCA_964350055.1 uncultured Erysipelothrix sp. | reverse complement strand
TAAAAGCATTCAAGATATTTTACCATCAGAGTTGTCTAATCTTCTTATTCAGTCCTTAAAAGAAGCTGAAAAAACAAATAAAATAATAGAAATTGAATACATGTCACCTTTTCCATTTGATAATCGTTGGTTTAAGGCACAACTTCAGTATCTAGTTTTAAATAATGATGGACGTTTTATAGCGAATATTATGGATATCACCCATGATAAAGAAATCAAAGATCAACTCCAACATCAAACAAGAGAGTTAGAGAAATTCTTTTCAATCAACTTGGATCTATTGTGTATTGTGGATTTGGATGGAAATTTTATTCGTCTCAATCGAACATGGGAAAAGACACTCGGGTATAAACTTGATGATTTGCTTGAGCAATCGATTGTTGATTTGGTACACCCTGAAGATATAGATTCAACTTTAGCGATTATTAATGCATTGAGTAAAGGATCAGATGTGCTTAATTTTGTGAATCGGTATCGGACAATCCATGGAGATTATCGTATGATTGAGTGGCGTGCATCACTTGGTGATAATCAATTAATTTATGGAGCAGCGCGTGATATCACAGCTCAAAAAGCAATGGAAATAGAATTACGTTTTCAAAAAGAACAGTTTGAAATGGCAATTGAAGGTTCACAAGAAGGTATTTGGGATTGGGATATTGCACAGGAGACATTGTTTTTATCAAGACGCTTTAAGCACATGTTGGGATATGAAGAACATGAACTTAAGAATGAATTTGATTCTTTCAGTGACCATATTGTTGATGAAGATTATGAATATGTCATGCATGAGTTATCGATGTATTTAGAAGGAAGAAAAGAGAAATACGATATCGAATTTCGCATGAAACACAAAGATAATTCACATATTTGGATTCGATCAAGAGCAGAAGCCATCCGCGATGAAAAAGGAATTGCGATTCGAATGGCAGGATCGCATTCAGATATCACAGTCAATAAAATCGCAAGTCAAAAACTACAAGAAGCTTATTTTAGACTTAATCTAATGGCTGAATATGGCCGTATTATTACGTGGGAATTCAGTCATGAGGGTTTGTTTACCTATATTAGTCCGATCGTAAAAAACCTCATTGGATATGATCCAACCGAGATTGTTGGTAAAATGTATTTTTGTGAACTTTATCCTGAAAAGGGACGTGAAGCGTTCAAGAAAAAAATGTTTGATGCCTTTGCCTTACTGAGTAAGTTTGTCAATGTTGAGCACAAATTATTAACAAAGAGCAATGATGAAATTTGGGTTTTAACCAACGGAATACCATTTGTTGATGCAAATGGTGATCTAGTTGGTTATCGTGGGTCTTATCAAGATATTACTCAGCAAAAACAATCACAAAAAGAGCTTCTAGAAAGTGAAGAGAAGTATCGACTATTAACTGAAAATCTATCTGATATTGTCTGGATTTACAATTTTAAGACGAACAAGTTCACCTATTTAAGCAGTTCTGTTGAAAATTTATCAGGGTTTAGTGTGAATGAAATTTTACAAAAAAGCATTTCTGATATTATGTCACCAGATTCCTTTAAAAGACTACGTTCCATGAGCGATTCGATTGTTGAGTCATTTAGTCGTAATCCATATGTTGCACATAATCACAGATGCGAAATTGAGTTTAAGACAAAATCAGGTTATTACAATTGGACTGAAATAGTGTTTAAATATCGTTTCAATGATCAGTATGGTCTTGAAGTCATTGGTGTTGGACGTGATATCGACGCACGTAAAAAAGTCGAAGTTGCATTGCAGTACTTAAGTTATCATGATCAACTCACAGGATTGTATAATCGAAGTTATTATGAAACAGAACTAAAACGCTTAAATACTAAAAGAAATCTACCATTATCAATTATTATGTCGGATATAAATGATTTGAAATTAACCAATGACACATTTGGACATCTTGAGGGTGATCAATTGATTAAAGATTTCGCTAATATTTTAAAAGAGGCATGTCGTGAAGATGATATCATTGCTAGGATTGGTGGCGATGAATTTGTTGTGTTACTTCCTAAAACAAGTGCAACCGATGTTGTTACAATCGTCGATCGTATCAAGCAGTTAATTTTTGAGACACAACCTAGGAAACTTAAATTATCAGTTTCGATTGGATTTATGACAAGCAGCACCTTGGTCAATAACTTGGATGAATTATTCAAAGAAGCAGATGATATCATGTACAAACAAAAAATTCGTACTCGTCAACAGCAATTCGATGAAGTTGTTGCTGTTATTGAGCAAAGTTTCAAAGAAAAATTTCCAATTGACTATGAAATTGGTCTTACCATCGCAAAACTTGCAAATGAAATAGCACAGATTAAAAAAATGACGAAAAGACAGCAAAAAGATGTGTATGATGCTGCTAGATTTTCAAAGATTGGATTATTATCATCTGATCAAAAAACAGATCAACACCAAAAAATAACTGAATATGGTTATCATATTTTAAAACAGATACCAGAATTCAGATATGTGGCCGATATTGTGTTATCAATTGAAGAACGTGTGGATGGAAGTGGTTATCCACAACACTTTGAAGCCAATGATATCCCACTACCATCAAAAATAATTCGAGTCATTTCTGATTATTGTTATCACAAACAATATCGAGGTTTGCAAAAAGATCAAATTATCGATTTGATGCGGTTTGACGTTGATCAAATATATGATCGTGAGTGTTTTGAAATGTTCATTGAGCTTAAACAACTAGATTAGAGGAACAATATGCGACGATATGATCGAAAAAAAGTAAAATTAGAAGTGTATCAAAAACTTGAGTTGCAAATGATGCCGACTAGACATGAAGCAGCAATTCACACAGCAATGACAGCTAAAAGTGACACATTAATTCCATTTTTAAAAGAGAACAATCTCAAGATTTTCTCGTGGGTGCTATATGCTTGTCTAAAAACGGTAAATCAATACCCTAATCTAAAACGCTTTGTGATGAAAGGCACCATGTATGAGCATAAAAAACTGATTGTATCTACCGTTGTAAAAAAAGATAAAAAAGTCGAAGGTGATAATGGTTTTGCTAAGTTTTTGCTAATAGAAACAATGTCACCACATGATATTCATCATTTACTTTATGAAACAATCACAAAATCAAAAGACAGCCAAGGCAATGACTCTGATGCACTTATGAAAGTAATGGGAGTTTTTCCAAGTGGTGTGTTTCGTTTGATCAAAAGAGGGTTATCCTTACTTGATCGATTTGATTGGTTACCAAATAACATCATTGATTCAGATCCGTTACATGCAACGGCGATGATTGCAAATTTAGGTAGCATTGATGGCCACAGCGTGAATCATCATTTATATAATTGGGGCACAGCATCATTGTTTATTACTTTTGGTCGATTAAGAGAAGATGGGACCATAGATTTTACTTTCACCATTGATGAGCGAATTTCTGAAGGTATGGTGCTTTTTAAGGCAATTGATTACTTTAAAAATATCATGGAGAATCCTCATGAACATGTATGATACGATTAAGAAAACCATTGATGATTACCCAAATATCACGGCTTGTTCATTAGATGGTATCAATATCACTTATGAACAACTCAACACAAGAATTAATCAAGCAAAAGCACGATGTGTTGCTTTAGGGATACAACCACATGATAAAGTGGCTCTTGTACTTCCAAACATCATTGAAACCATTGCACTGTTTTATGCGTTGAATGATTGTGATGTGACGGTTGTGATGTTGCATCCACTTAGTTCACCTGCGATGTTAAAAAAACGTTGTGATTACATGGATGTGAAGTATGTATTTGTTTTAGATGTGCTACTAAAAAAATACAAACGTGTTTTTGATAAAGAAAAAGTCATTGTGATATCGATGGCAAAAAGTCTTCGAGGCTATAAAAAACTTGCTTTATCAATCCTGCATGCATGGAATCCTTATGGAAAAAAGTATCATAAGATACCCACTTATTATCGCGAAACAAAGACAAAACGAAACAACAAAGATGCCGTTATCTTATTTTCAAGTGGGACAACAGGTGATCAAAAAGCAATATCACTAAGCAATGAAGCATTGAATGCATTGGTCATACAAATGAAACTGTGCATCAACCCTGAAGTAGGAAAAGATTCAATGTATTGTGTGTTGCCTTTTTTTCATGGTTTTGGTCTAGCCATCACCATGCATACTGTTTTGGCCATCGGTGGACGCTGTGTTTTAATTCCACGTCTACAAAAGAAAACGATGATCAAACAACTCTTAAAAGAAAAACCCAGTTATCTTGCTGGGGTCCCTTATTTGTATCGTCTTCTTATCAAAGATAAGGATTTTCGAGTGGCTGATTTATCATTTATAAAGCAAGCTTTTGTTGGTGGGGAACTTGTACAACCACAACTTATCGAGAAGTTCAATCAAATGCTTAAAATAAACGGATCATCTGGATCACTTCAAGTGGGGTATGGCACCACTGAATGTGTGACGGCTGTTTCTTTAACGGAACCATTTGACATCACTCCTAACAAAGTAGGGAAGCCACTAAAAGGTAATCGCTTTATGATTATCAAAGAAGATGGAACATTTGCGCATCCATATGAGACAGGTGAAATACTTTTGACAGGACCAACACTGATGAATGGTTACTACAATAACACCACATTGACCAATCAAGTATTGCAAACTCATGATGGAGTCCTGTATTATCATTCATCTGATATTGGACATATGGATGATAAAGGAAGCTTGTATTTTTCGCATCGTAAAGATGAACTCATGAAAGTCAAAGGATTCTTTGTCAATCCACTTGAAGTAGAACAAGCTCTATACACCATCAATGGTTGTTTAGAAGCGAAAGTGTTCGTTAATGCAAATGAAAAACTGTGTGCCATGATGGTGTTTGATCAAAAAGAATCGGAGTTATTACGAAAAAAACAATCCGCACTGGCATGTGAACACTTAGATCACTGGTCAGTTCCGAGTCAATATTATGTTGTTAGTGAAATTCCAAAAAATGAAATGCGCAAATATGATATCAAACGCATCAATCAATCATTGGCTAATCAGAAAGAGATTGAGTTTCTTCAGGAATGGTCCCTTTAAAATGCAAACCATCCGCATCTATTTTAAAGGATTCAACATCAAATCCAGGCATACTATTTAATACATCATTTAGAATGGTTCCGATTTCAGTGCCATAATCATTGGCTTGATCAACTGGAAATGGAACTTGACCAATTGAAACTGAACTCATCATAGCAAAGAATGTATTGTTTTCTTGATGTGTCAAACTTGTTTCAATATAAATGGTTTTACCTTTTACAGTATCTACGATTGTTTTGTATTGGCTTGCAATTGGAAATAAATTGTAGGCAAATGATAAGTCATTACCTATGGTTGCAGATGCGATGACACGATCTTCACCAGCAAACTTAATTTTAATATTTTTGAGAATACTTGTTTCATTAATGACAGCATTGGCTAATGCTGTCGCTTCAGCACTTGTAAGTGTGCCTTCTACTTCTAGTGAACCACTAGCACTGTAATTTTTAAAGAAGATGTCTTCAACACTAGCATTGTTATCATGAAAGGTAACACCCGTTTTCTCAAGATACGATTGCAAATCGCTTTCTGAATAATCAACTGCTATTGTTTTTGGAACAGATAGCAAAACAAAGAATATGGTAAACAAAAAGACAGGAATAAACACCAAAACGAGGATAATCTTTAATCCTTTTTTCATATAGCCCCCTCAGCATGATATGCATGTTCGCTTCTTCGCGATTTCTTGGTTTAATAATATCAAAATGATTGAAGAGGTACAATACGGATATGATCTATATCAAAAAAAAAAGGCAAGAGTTAACTTGCCTTTTCAATCTATTTCTTAAATCCCTTCTTTTGTTCACGAGTAGTAATAACTAATGCTAAACCAAGGATGAACAATAATAATCCGATTGGTGATGTAGAATCACTAGTATCAGGAATTTCGTCTTCATCTCCTAACACTTCACCCCAATCAGCATAAACTGTTACATTTCTTGCTGGCATTGAATCAAATTCATCAAACTCATCAATGTAATCTTCATCAACAAACCAACCTAAGAACACAAAGCCTTCCACTTCTGGCTCAGGCGCTACAAGGCTCTCTCCTGCAACAAATGTAACATTGTCATAAGATAAGCCTTCTAAGTTAGTTACAAACACTAGAACATATACAACGATGTCTTCGGACCATTGAGCGTAGACATAAATGTCATCAGCTGGTAAATTGGTTAATCCACCAGTGTAAGGAATTTCGCCATCTGCATCTAATGTCCATCCAGTAAATGTGAATCCAACACGAGTAAACGATGTTCCTTCAACACTGCCACCTACTTGGAAGGTTTGTTCTACTATAGTTTCTTCTTCAAAGTTTGGGTCAAATGTAAAGGTGTAATCGATAGCAGTATACACGACAGTTCTTGTTGTGTTTTCTGCTGGCATTGTTCCAGAAATACTTGTAAAGTCAGGAATATAGCCAATAATTGTTGGGGAACTCACATCATATTCATCACCAACATTCATGTTTCCATTGACATAAGGATCATTTGCTATTGTTCCATCTTCAAATTCATAGAGAATTGTTAAAGTGAAATCTAGGGCATTGTAAACCACTAGAACTCTAACATCATCTGCTGGCATTGTTCCTGAAACAGTTTCAAGACTAACAGTATAACCTGGAATTACAGGGGAATCAATTTCAAATTCTTGCCCAACATTCATTTCAGTATCAGTAAATGTAGGTGCAGCTTCACTACCATCTTCAAATTCATAAATAATTGTTAATGTGTAATCGATTGCAGTGTAGACAACAGTTCTAGTTAAGTCATCCGCTGGCATCGTGCCAGTTACACTTGCAAAGTCTGCTGTATAGCCTGGAATGACAGGAGAATCAACATCGAACTCTTGACCAACATTCATTTCAGTATCAGTAAACGTTGGAGCTGCTTCACTACCATCTTCAAATTCATAAATGATGGTTAGTGTGTAATCAATAGCAGTGTAGACAACAGTTCTAGTCACATTATCTGCTGGCATATTACCAGAGATACTTGTAAAGTCTGCTGTGTAACCTAAAATCGAAGGTGAACCTATATCATAATCATCACCAACATTCATTTCAGTATCAGTAAATACAGGTGCAGCTTCACTACCATCTTCAAATTCATAAATAATTGTTAATGTGTAATCAATTGCAACAAAGTTTGCATAGTAAGTTCCAACAACATTGAGTCCATCCACTCTATCAGGAATGAAATGTGCATCAGTTCCAACAACAACACCTAGACTGTCTGTCCAGTTTTCAAAAACATAACCAGTGTTTGCTGTTGCAGTTGATCCTATAGCATCATCAGTGAATGGAGCTAAAGTTTCACTTGGAATACTTACTGAGCCTCCATTGTTTGCGATGTAACTAATCGTTACACTAGGTTGTTCAACAAAGTTAGCTGTATATGTTGTTGGTATGTTTAAACCACCAACTTTTGCAGGAATAAAGATTTCGTTTACTCCTACTTCAATACCATCTCTAGTCCAATTTACAAAACTAAAACCAGGAGCAGCAATGGCAATTGAGCCCAATGCGTCACCAGTTACCGGTGCAAGGCTTTCATTTTCGCGAGTAACACTACCACCAAGTGTTGCATTATAGTTTATCGTAATGTTTTGGTTTTCTACAAAATTTGCATAATAAGTAGCAGCAACATTCAATCCATCCACTTTTTCTGGAACGAATACTGAACTTGTGCTTACTACAACGTCATCTAGTGTCCAATTTACGAAACTGTAACCAGAAATTGGTGTTGCAGTTGAACCACCTGCAGTTCCAGTAGCTGGTGCTAGAGTTTCACTAGCTATACTTACATTACCACCAATATTTGCAAAGTAGCTGATTGTAACATCTGCATTTTCTTCGAAATTTGCATAATAAGTAGCAGCGACATTGAGTCCATCCACTTTATCAGGAATAAAATGTGCAACAGTTCCAACAACAACACCGAGACTGTCTGTCCAATTCAAGAAAGTGAATCCAGGATTAGCTGTCGCAGTTGAACCAAATGCAGTACCTGAAATCGGTGCGAGTGTTTCATTGTTAGTATCAACTTCGCCACCAAAATTTGCAACATAGTTAATCATTACATTTGGTGCTTCAACAAAGTTTGCATAGTAAGTTGCTGCAACATTGAGTCCACCTACTTTATCAGGAATAAACTCTGGATCAA